>JBEVLR010000021.1:0-5359 GCA_040509075.1 Burkholderiaceae bacterium
AAGGCACTGGACGTCAACGGCGTGAAGGCTCTCGCAGCCATCCCGTCGCGCGAAGTCCTGCTGTCGCAGATCGCGATGCTGCTGCAATCGCCGATCGCCAGCCTCGCGCGCGTCGTCGACGCCGTCGCGAAGAAGAAGGGCGGCGGCGCGCAAGCCGACGCCCCCGCGGCCGAACCGGCTCCTGCGGCCTGAACACGGCCGCCGCACCAGACCACCCATTTCACTGTTTTAGTTAGGAAATCAAAATGGCATTCGACAAGGACGCTTTCATCACCGCTCTCGACGGCATGTCCGTCATGGAACTGAATGACCTGGTCAAGGCGATCGAAGAGAAATTCGGCGTCTCCGCCGCGGCCGTGGCCGTGTCCGGCGGCGGTGGCGGCGGCGCCGCTGCCGCTCCCGTCGAGGAAAAGACGGAATTCAACGTCGTGCTGACCGGCGCCGGCGCCAACAAGGTCGGCACCATCAAGGCCGTGCGCGAACTGACGGGCTTGGGCCTGAAGGAAGCCAAGGACCTGGTCGACGGCGCTCCGAAGAACGTCAAGGAAGGCATCTCCAAGGCCGACGCGGAAGCCGCCATGAAGAAGCTGGTCGAAGCGGGCGCGACCGCCGAGATCAAGTAAACGCACTTGCGGGGCGGCTTGCCGCCCCCATCTGCGGCGCTCTCGAGGAAAACCGGGTCGTCCCGGATCTCCTCGGGCCCCTTCGGGGAGTGGCCGGGCGTCGCCCGGCGCCGGGGGGCATAAGCCCCTCGGGAGGACAGCGCAAAGCGGTTTGGGTTCAAATGCCCGGTCTGCTTTGCAGTGTTCTCTGATCCGACTGCAGAGAACAGGTTTGGTCGGGCTCCGGTGCAACGCCGGGGTTGTCCGCCAGCGGCTGGTAGTGGCCAGCCACCAAGCAACGAGGCGCAGCCTTGGGTCGACGAGGGACGTTCCCGCGTCGACTCGCTCCCCGTGGGGGAAGGCCTCGTGAAGCCAGTCGCCGAACGAGATGCGCCTCCCCGGCCAGGGAGCGCGTGGTCGATACGGAGTGTGTATGGCTCAAGCATCCCCCTATAGCTTTACCGAACGCAAGCGGATCCGGAAGAACTTCGGCAAGCGCGAAAGCGTCCTGAACGTTCCTTACCTGCTCACCATGCAGCAGGATTCCTACGTCGCCTTCCTTCAAAAGGATTTGCCGCCGCAGAAGCGCAAGCCCGAAGGGCTGCAGGCGGCGTTCCTGTCCGCGTTCCCGATCGTGTCGCACAACAGCATGGTCGAGATGAAGTTCATCGAGTACAACATCGCCAAGCCGCCGTTCGACGTGCGGGAGTGCCAGCAGCGCGGCCTCACGTTCGCCGCCGCGGTTCGCGCCAAGCTCCAGATGATCATCTACGACCGCGAGTCGGCTCCGGCGAAGGTGGTCAAGGAGATCAAGGAGCAAGAGGTCTACATGGGCGAAGTCCCGCTCATGACCGATTACGGCTCCTTCATCGTCAACGGCACCGAGCGCGTCATCGTCAGCCAGCTGCACCGTTCGCCAGGCGTGTTCTTCGAGCACGACAAGGGCAAGACGCACTCGTCGGGCAAGCTGCTGTTCTCGGCGCGGATCATCCCGTACCGCGGCTCCTGGCTGGACTTCGAGTTCGATCCGAAGGACATCCTCTACTTCCGCGTCGACCGCCGCCGCAAGATGCCGGTCACGATCCTGCTGAAGGCCATCGGCCTGAATCCGGAAGCGATCCTGGCGCACTTCTTCCGCAACGACACGTTCCGCCTGATGGACTCGGGCGCGCAGATGGAGTTCGTCGCCGACCGCCTGAAGGGCGAGGTCGCCCGGTTCGACATCACCGACAAATCGGGCGCCGTCGTCGTCGAGAAGGACAAGCGGATCACCGCGCGCCACGTGCGTTCGCTCGAGCAGTCGGGCACCACGCACATCACGGTGCCGGAGGACTTCCTCGTCGGTCGCGTCGTCGCGCGCAACATGGTCGACGCCGACACCGGCGAGATCATCGCGAAGGCCAACGACGAACTGACCGAATCGCTGCTGAAGAAGCTGCGCACGGCCGGCGTGAAGGAGCTCGCCGCGCTGTTCACGAATGAACTCGACCAGGGCGCCTACATCAGCCAGACGCTCGCCACCGACGAAACCGCCGACCAGCTCGCCGCCCGGGTCGCGATCTACCGCATGATGCGCCCCGGCGAGCCGCCCACCGAAGACGCCGTCGAGGCGCTGTTCAACCGCCTGTTCTACAGCGAAGACACGTACGACCTGTCGCGCGTCGGCCGCATGAAGTTCAACGCCCGCGTCGGGCGCGACGGCTCCGTCGGGCCGATGACGCTGTCGAACGAGGACATCCTCGACGTCGTCAAGATCCTGGTCGAGCTGCGCAACGGCCGCGGCGAAGTCGACGACATCGACCACCTCGGCAATCGCCGCGTGCGCTGCGTCGGCGAACTGGCCGAGAACCAGTACCGCTCGGGCTTGGCGCGCATCGAGAAAGCCGTCAAGGAACGCCTCGGCCAGGCCGAGACCGAAGCGCTGATGCCGCACGACCTGATCAACTCCAAGCCGATCTCCGCGGCGTTGAAGGAGTTCTTCGGCGCGTCGCAGTTGTCGCAGTTCATGGATCAGACCAACCCGCTGTCGGAGATCACGCACAAGCGCCGCGTCTCCGCGCTCGGCCCGGGCGGGCTGACGCGCGAACGCGCCGGCTTCGAAGTCCGCGACGTGCACCCGACCCATTACGGCCGCGTGTGCCCCATCGAGACGCCGGAAGGCCCGAACATCGGCCTGATCAATTCGCTGGCCCTGTACGCCCGCCTGAACGAATACGGCTTCCTCGAGACGCCGTACCGCCGCGTGAGCGACAGCAAGGTCACCGACCAGATCGACTACCTGTCGGCCATCGAGGAGAGCAAGTACGTCATCGCGCAGGCCAACGCCTCGCTCGACGGCACCGGCATCCTCACCGACGAGCTGGTCTCCGCCCGCGAGAACGGCGAATCGGTGCTGACCTCGCCGGAACGCATCCAGTACATGGACGTCGCGCCGACGCAGATCGTGTCGGTCGCCGCCTCGCTGGTGCCGTTCCTGGAGCACGACGACGCGAACCGCGCGCTGATGGGCGCCAACATGCAACGGCAGGCGGTTCCGGTCCTGCGCCCCGAGAAGGCGCTGGTCGGCACGGGCGTCGAACGCGTGGCGGCCGTCGATTCGGGCACGGTCGTCACCTCGCGCCGCGGCGGCATCGTCGACTACATCGACACCAACCGCGTCGTCATCCGCGTCAACGACGCGGAAACGGTGGCGGGCGAAGTCGGCGTCGACATCTACAACCTGATCAAGTACCAGCGTTCCAACCAGAACACGAACATCCACCAGCGCCCCATCGTCCAGCGCGGCGACAAGGTCGCGGCGGGCGACGTGATCGCCGACGGCGCGTCGACCGACCTGGGCGAGCTCGCGCTCGGCCAGAACATGCTCGTCGCGTTCATGCCGTGGAACGGGTACAACTTCGAAGATTCGATCCTGCTGTCGGAACGCGTGATCGCCGAAGACCGCTACACCTCGATCCACATCGAGGAGCTGGTGGTCATGGCGCGCGACACCAAGCTGGGGTCGGAGGAGATCACGCGCGACATCCCGAACCTGTCGGAGCAGCAGCTCGGCCGCCTGGACGAGTCGGGCATCGTCTACATCGGCGCCGAAGTGAACGCGGGCGACGTGCTCGTGGGCAAGGTCACGCCGAAGGGCGAGACCACGCTGACGCCGGAAGAGAAGCTGCTGCGCGCGATCTTCGGCGAGAAGGCGTCGGACGTGAAGGACACGTCGCTGCGCGTCGACCAGGGCACCAACGGCACCGTCATCGACGTCCAGGTCTTCACGCGCGAAGGCATCCAGCGCGACAAGCGGGCGCAGCAGATCATCGACGACGAGCTCAAGCGCTTCCGCCTCGACCTGAACGACCAGCTGCGCATCGTCGAAGCCGACGCCTTCGACCGGATCGCCAAGCTGCTGGGCGGCCGCGTCGCCAACGGCGGCCCGCAGAAGATCGCCAAGGGCACCGTCATCGACAAGGCCTACCTGGCCAGCGTCGAGAAGTACCACTGGTTCGACATCCGGCCCGCGGAGGACGACGTCGCCAACCAGCTCGAGTCGATCAAGAATTCGCTCGACCAGACGCGCCACGGCTTCGACCTCGCGTTCGAGGAAAAGCGCAAGAAGCTGACGCAGGGCGACGAGCTGCCGGCCGGCGTGCTGAAGATGGTCAAGGTCTACCTGGCCGTCAAGCGCCGCCTGCAGCCCGGCGACAAGATGGCCGGCCGCCACGGCAACAAGGGCGTGGTGTCCAAGATCGTCTCGGTCGAAGACATGCCCTACATGGCCGACGGCACGCCGTGCGACATCGTGCTCAACCCGCTGGGCGTGCCTTCGCGGATGAACGTCGGGCAGGTGCTCGAGGTCCATCTCGGCTGGGCCGGCAAGGGGATCGGCCAGCGCATCGGCGACATGTTGCGCAAGCAGGCCGCGGTCGCGGAGATCCGCGCGTTCATGGACGAGCTCTACAACAAGTCGGGCGGCAAGCCCGAACGCGTCGGCGACCTCTCCGACGTCGAAGTGCTGAGCATGGCCGGCGAGCTCGCCAAGGGCGTGCCGTTCGCGACGCCGGTCTTCGACGGCGCGGCCGAGGAAGAGATCCGCGGCATGCTCAAGCTCGCCTACCCGGACGACATCGCGCAGCGCAAGGGCCTCACCGCTTCGCGCACGCAGTGCATCCTGCACGACGGCCGCACCGGCGAAGCCTTCGAGCGCCCGGTCACGGTCGGCTACATGCACGTGCTGAAGCTGCACCACCTGGTCGACGACAAGATGCACGCCCGCTCCACGGGGCCGTACTCGCTCGTCACGCAGCAGCCGCTCGGCGGCAAGGCGCAGTTCGGCGGCCAGCGCTTCGGCGAAATGGAAGTCTGGGCGCTGGAAGCGTACGGCGCGGCTTACGTGCTGCAGGAGATGCTGACCGTCAAGTCCGACGACGTGAACGGCCGCACCAAGGTGTACGAGAACATCGTCAAGGGCGAGCACGCGATCGACGCCGGCATGCCGGAATCGTTCAACGTGCTGGTCAAGGAAATCCGGTCGCTCGGCATCGACATCGAACTGGAAAAGAATTGACGGCCCCCCCGAAGCGGACTGCGGCCGCCTCCCCCCAGGGGGCGACGCCGGCGGCCCGGCCAAGCCGGTCCCGCGGCGTCCGCTCGGCTGGTCCGTCTCGCTCGCGTATCTATTCAGGATCTAGGAGAACCTCATGAAGGGCCTGCTCGACCTTTTCAAGCAATTCACCCCGGATGAGCATTTCGATGCCATCAAGATCGGC
>JBEVLR010000022.1:0-6263 GCA_040509075.1 Burkholderiaceae bacterium
CTTCAAAGGAGATCCGAAATGAACGCTGCATCCACTTCCCTGCCGACCGGCGCCTATGTGGTCGCCGACCTGAGCCTCGCCGCCTGGGGCCGCAAGGAAATCCTGATCGCCGAGAGCGAGATGCCGGCCCTGATGGCCATGCGCACCGAATACGGCTCGTCGCTGAAAGGCGCGCGCATCGCCGGCAGCCTGCACATGACGATCCAGACGGCCGTGCTGGTCGAGACGCTGCAGGCGCTGGGCGCCGAAGTGCGGTGGGCGTCGTGCAACATCTACTCGACGCAGGACCACGCGGCCGCGGCGCTCGTCGCCGAAGGCACGCCCGTGTTCGCGACCAAGGGCGAGACCCTGAAGGAATCCTGGGACTACACGCACCGCATCTTCGAATTCGGCCCCAAGGGCGAGCCGGGCGAAGGCCCGAACATGATCCTCGACGACGGCGGCGACGCGACGCTGCTGATGCACCTGGGCCGGCGCGCCGAAAAGGACCTGGCGGTCGTCTCCAGCCCGACGGGCGAGGAAGAGCGCGAGCTGTACGCGGCGATCAAGGCCAAGCTGGCCGTCGACCCGACCTGGTACACGCGCAAGAGCGCCGAGATCATCGGCGTCACCGAAGAAACGACGACGGGCGTGCACCGGCTCAACGAGATGGCGGCCAAGGGGACGCTGCTGTTCCGCGCGATCAACGTCAACGACTCGGTCACGAAGAGCAAGTTCGACAACCTGTACGGCTGCCGCGAATCGCTGGTCGACGGCATCAAGCGGGCGACCGACGTGATGATCGCCGGCAAGGTGGCCGTCGTGGCCGGCTACGGCGACGTCGGCAAGGGCTCCGCGCAGGCGCTGCGGGCGCTGTCGGCGCAGGTCTGGGTCACCGAGATCGACCCGATCAACGCGCTGCAGGCCGCGATGGAAGGCTTCCGCGTCGTGACGATGGACGACGCGGCCGCGCACGGCGACATCTTCGTCACCTGCACCGGCAACAAGAACGTCATCACGTACGCCCACATGGCGGCGATGAAGGAGCAGTCCATCGTCTGCAACATCGGCCACTTCGACAACGAGATCGACATCGCGTCGCTCGAGCATTGCAAGTGGGAGGAGATCAAGCCCCAGGTCGACCACGTGATCTTCCCGAACGGCAAGCGCATCATCATGCTGGCCAAGGGCCGCCTCGTGAACCTGGGCTGCGGCACCGGCCACCCGAGCTACGTGATGTCGTCGAGCTTCGCGAACCAGACGATCGCGCAGGTCGAGCTGTTCACGCGCCCGCAGGCCTACCAGGCCGGCAAGGTCTACGTGCTGCCCAAGCACCTCGACGAAAAGGTCGCGCGCCTGCAGCTGTCCAAGCTCAACGCGAAGCTGACGACGCTGACCGAGTAGCAGGCGGCCTACAACGGCGTGCCGCAGTCCGGCCCGTACAAGCCCGACACCTACAGGTATTGAGCGCCCCCGGGCGGCTCCGGGCCGGCCGTCCCCCGAGGGCGCCGGTCGGGAGCCGGCCGCCTCCCGCCCGTGAGTGCGGGCCGAGGCCCGGCATCCGCAGACTCGTACAGCTTTCGATCAGATCGATATGAGCGATATCCCGTTGAGTTTCGAATTCTTTCCGCCGAAGACGCCGGAAGGCGCCGCCAAGCTGGCGGCGGCGCGGGCCGATCTGTATGCGCTGGAGCCCGAGTTCTGTTCGGTCACGTTCGGCGCCGGCGGCACGATCCAGAACGGCACGCTGCAGACGGTGCAGGCCATCCTGGCGGAAGGCCGGGTGGGCGTGCCGCACTTCACCTGCATCGGCGCCACGCGGGCGGGCGTGGGCGAGGCGCTCGACGCGTTCAAGGCGGCCGGCGTCCGGCGCCTCGTCGCGCTGCGCGGCGACCTGCCCAGCGGCGCGGGCGCCTTCGGCGAGTTCCGATTCGCGGCCGAGCTGATCGGGCAGATCCGCCGGCATTCGGGGGATCATTTCCGCATCGAAGTCGCCGCTTACCCGGAAACCCATCCGCAGGCGCGTTCGCCCGAAGCCGACCTGGAGGCTTTCGCGCTGAAGGTCGCCGCGGGCGCCGATTCGGCGATCACCCAGATGTTCTTCAATGCCGACGCGTACTTCCGCTTCGTCGACGAGGTCCGCCGCAAGGGGGTCGCCGTGCCGGTCGTGCCGGGGATCATGCCGATCACGAACTCGAGCGGACTGATGCGCTTCGCCGACAACACCGGTTGCGAGATCCCGCGCTGGATGCGGCTGCGGCTGCAGGCCCTCGGCGACGACGCGGCGTCGATCAGGGCGTTCGGCCTCGACGTGGTGGCCGCGTTGTGCGAACGCCTGATCGCGGGCGGCGCGCCGGCGCTGCATTTCTACACGATGAACCAGTCGGCGCCCAGCCTCGCGGTGGCGCGCGCGCTGGGCCGGTAGCGCGCCTGCCGGCCGCGCCGCCGTCCCGGGACGGATCCGGCGCTTGAAAACCTCGGATCCGGCCCGCAGATGCCGCGACGCGCGACAATAGGGGGCCGTGCAGCCGCGGCGCGTCCGCGGCGCCGTCGCCGACCGCGCACCGCGCGCCGGGATCCCCGGCATCCGGTCTCTTTCTTCGACCCAGACTTCAATCGGGCCCATCCATGGACAAACAGACTCTTTCCTTCCAGGCCGAGGTCAAGCAGATCCTGCACCTCGTCACGCATTCGCTGTATTCCAACAAGGAGATCTTCCTGCGCGAGCTGGTCTCGAACGCGTCGGACGCGTGCGACAAGCTGCGCTTCGAGGCGATCGACCATCCGCAATTCCTGGAGGACGCGCCCGCGCTCGAGCTGCGCATCTTCTTCGATGCCGAGGCCAAGACGCTGACGATCCGCGACAACGGCATCGGCTTGTCGGCCGAGGAGGCCGTCGCGCATTTGGGCACGATCGCCAAGAGCGGAACGCGGGAGTTCATGTCGAAGCTGGAAGGCGACCAGAAGAAAGACGCGAACCTGATCGGCCAGTTCGGCGTCGGTTTCTATTCCGGTTTCATCGTCGCGGACCGCATCACGGTCGAGTCCCGCCGCGCCGGCCTGCCCGCCGACCAGGGCGTGCGCTGGAGCTCGGAAGGCACCGGCGAGTTCGAGGTCGAAGCGATCGCGCGCGCCGAACGCGGCACCGACGTCGTGCTGCACCTGCGCGAGGGCGAGGAGGAGTTCCTGCGGCCTTGGAAGCTGAAGTCCATCATCTCGAAATATTCCGACCACATCTCGCTGCCCATCCTGATGCGCAAGGAGGAATGGGACGGCGAGAAGTCCGAATACCGGCAGCTCGACGAATGGGAGACCGTCAACAAGGCCGCCGCGCTTTGGGCGCGCGCCAAGAGCGACGTCACCGACGCCGAATACCGGGAGTTCTACAAGCAGGTCAGCTACGACAACGACCCGCCGCTGGCCTACACCCACAACCGCGTCGAAGGCCGCAGCGAATACACGCAACTGCTCTACATCCCCGCCAAGGCGCCGTTCGACCTGTGGAACCGCGACCGTCGCGGCGGCGTGAAGCTGTACGTGAAGCGCATCTTCATCATGGACGACGCCGAGGCGCTGATGCCGGTGTACCTGCGCTTCGTCAAGGGCGTGATCGATTCGGCCGACCTGCCGCTGAACGTGTCGCGCGAGCTGCTCCAGGAAAGCCGCGACGTGAAGGCGATCCGCGAAGGTTCGACCAAGCGCGTGCTGGGCATGCTGGAATCGCTGGCCGACAGCGACAGCGCCGAAGAGCGGGACAAGTACCAGGCGTTCTGGGACGAGTTCGGCCAGGTGTTGAAGGAAGGCATCGGCGAGGATCATCAGAACAAGGAGCGCCTGGCCAAGCTGTACCGCTTCGCGTCGACGCACGCCGACAAGGGCGTGTCGCTCGCCGACTACGTGGCGCGCATGAAGGAAGGCCAGGACGCGATCTACGTGATCACGGCCGATTCGCCCGGCGCCGCGAAAGCCAGCCCGCAGCTCGAGATCTTCCGCAAGAAGGGCATCGAGGTGCTGCTGTTGGCCGACCGCGTCGACGAGTGGCTGCTGTCGCACCTGATGGAGTTCGAAGGCCATTCGCTGCAGAGCGTCGCCAAGGGCGCCGTGGACCTGGGCAAGCTGCAGGACGATGACGAGAAGAAGGCCGCCGAAGAGGCGGCGACCGCGTTCGCGCCGACGATCGACCGCCTCAAGGAGACGCTGAAGGAGCGCGCGAAAGACGTGCGCGCGACCTCGCGCCTCGTCGATTCCGCGGCGTGCATCGTCGTCGAGGACGGCGAGATGAGCGCGCATCTGGCGCGTTTGCTGAAGCAGGCTGGGCAGGGCGGGCCCGACACCAAGCCGATCCTGGAGGTGAACCCCGAGCATCCGTTGGTGAAGAAGCTCGAGTCCGATCCGCGCTTCGACGATTTCGCGAACCTGCTGTTCGACCAGGCGTGGCTCGCCGAAGGCGGCCAGCTCGATCAGCCGGCGGCCTACGTCCAGCGCGTCAACCGGCTGCTGGCCGGCTGAGGCCCGCCGTCGAAGCCGTGGTGCGCCGATGACCTACAGCGTCAAGGAAATCTTCTACACGCTGCAGGGCGAGGGCGCGAACGCGGGGCGGCCGGCCGTGTTCTGCCGCTTCGCCGGATGCAACCTGTGGACGGGCCGCGAGCAAGACCGCGCGGGCGCCGTCTGCAAGTTCTGCGACACGGAGTTCGTCGGCACCGACGGCGACGGCGGCGGCAAGTTCAAGACCGCCGAGGTGCTGGCCGACGAGATCGCGGCGCGCTGGCCCGGGTCGGCGGCGCACCGTTTCGTCGTGCTGACCGGCGGCGAACCGTTGCTTCAGGTGGACGCCGGCCTCACCGGTGCGCTGCATGCGCGCGGTTTCGCGGTCGCGGTCGAGACCAACGGCACCGTCGCGCCGCCGCCCGGCCTGGACTGGATCTGCGTCAGCCCCAAGGCCGATTCGAAGCTCGTCATCGAATCCGGCGACGAGCTCAAGCTCGTGTTCCCGCAGGACGGCGTCGACCCGCGTCGATTCGCCGGCCTCGACTTCACGCATTTCTTCCTGCAGCCGCTCGACAACGCGCTGCGGCGCACCAATCAGCGCCTGGCGATGCAATACTGCCTGTCGAACCCGCAATGGCGGCTCGGCCTCCAGACCCACAAGATGCTCGGGATACGTTAGCCGACGCCGCGACCACATGCTCACGATCACCAAACGCCTCGAGTTCGACGCCGGCCACCGCATTCCGCAGCACGAGAGCCAATGCCGCAACCTGCATGGCCACCGCTATGCGCTGGAGATCACGCTCGAAGGCGAGCCGGTCGACGATCCCGCGGCGAGCGACCACGGCATGTTGATGGACTTCAGCGACGTCAAGGCGATCGCGAAGGCCCACCTGGTCGACCTGTGGGACCACGCGTTCCTCGTCCATGAAGGCGACGCGCTGATCCGTGACCTGCTCGCCCGCATCCCCGATCACAAGACCGTGGTGCTGAGCCGCGTGCCGACCGCCGAGAACCTCGTCGCGACCGCGTTCGAGATCCTCGATCCGCTGTACGCCGCGCACTTCGGCAACGGGCTGACGCTGAAGAAGCTCAGGCTGTACGAGACGCCGACGAGCTGGGCCGACCGCGTCCGCTGAGCTCGCCGCGGGGCTCGCGGTGCGCCGGCGTGGGGGCCTTCAGCGTGGACGGGCCCCGCGCAGGAAATGTGTCCGCCGGGTTCAATGCGCCCGCAACGCCGGCAACGCCATGTGCTCGACCTGCTCGCGCAGCTGCGTCGTTTGCTGGTCCCAATACGCCGGCGTGCCGAACCACGGGAACGCGGCGGGGAAGGCCGGGTCGTCCCAACGGTCGGCGATCCAGGCGCTGTGGTGGATCATGCGCAATGCGCGCAGCGGCTCGATCAGGCCGAGTTCGGCGGGATCGAAATCCCTGAACGCGCGATAGCCGTTCAGCACGTGGGACAGCTGCGACTGCATCGCCTCTCGATCGCCCGACAGCAGCATCCACAGGTCCTGCACCGCGGGGCCGGTGCAGGCGTCGTCGAGGTCGACGAACAGCGGGCCGGCGAAGTCGCCTTCCTCGCGCCACAAGATGTTGCCGGGATGGCAGTCGCCGTGCAGGCGCAGCCCGCGCAGCGGCCCCGCGGCATCGAACGCGCGCCGCGCCGCGTCGACGGCCTGGCCGCTGGCGGTCATCCATGCCGAAGATTGCGCACCGGTCAGCAGTCCGCTGCGGTCGACGCGCTCGCGGGCCTGCGTGCCGTAGGTGTCGCAGTCGAGGCTGCGGCGATG
>JBEVLR010000023.1:0-4829 GCA_040509075.1 Burkholderiaceae bacterium
CGCCGCGCCGGCGGCGCGAGCGGGCCGCAAACCGACGCTTCCGATCCCGCGGGCCTCGCCAGCCGGCCGCACGGCCGCCGTCCGGGCGACAGCGGATCGTGAGGTTCGCGCCCGCCGTCCCGTCGGACGAGGAAATTCCGATGCGCGCCCCCCGGCCGCCCGCAGGCGCCCGCACCGCGGGCCGCGGGACGGAGGTGGCCCGGTGAACCCGTCCCGTCCCTTCATCCAGCGGCCGGTCGCGACCTCGCTGCTGATGCTCGCGATCGTGCTGGCCGGCGTCGTGGGCCTGCGCTTCCTGCCGCTGTCCGCGCTCCCGCAGGTCGACTATCCGACGATCCAGGTGCAGACGCTCTACCCCGGCGGCAGCCCCGAGGTGATGAGCCGCACCGTCACGGCGCCGCTCGAAAAGCAGTTCGGCCAGATGTCGGGCCTGCAGCGCATGGGTTCGACGAGCGCGGCCGGCGTCTCGCTCGTCACGCTGCAGTTCAACCTGGGCCTGTCGCTCGACGTCGCCGAGCAGGAAGTCCAGGCCGCGATCAACGCCGGCAATTCCCTGCTGCCGGCCGACCTGCCCGCGCCGCCGGTCTACGCCAAGGTGAATCCGGCCGATGCTCCGGTGATGACGCTGGCCGTGAGCTCGGCGTCGATGCCGCTGCCCGACGTGCAGAACCTCGTCAACACGCGGCTCGCGCAGAAGATCAGCCAGGTCCCGGGCGTCGGGCTGGTGACGCTGGCCGGCGGCCAGCGCCCGGCGATGCGCATCCAGGCCGACACCCGCGCGCTGGCGTCCTACGGCCTCGACCTGAGCGCGCTGACCACCGCGATCACGAACGCGAACGCCAACAGCGCCAAGGGCAGCTTCGACGGCGCGTCGCGCGCCTACTCGATCAACGCCAACGACCAGCTCGTCTCGGTCGAAGACTACCGATCGCTGATCGTCACCTACAAGAACGGCGCGCCGGTGCGGCTGTCGGACGTCGCCCAGGTCGTGGGCGGCGCCGAGAACCTGCGGCTCGGCGCATGGGCGAACCGCACGCCGGCGATCATCGTCAACGTGCAGCGCCAGCCGGGGGCGAACGTGATCCAGACAGTCGACCAAATCAAGAAGCAGCTGCCCGAGCTGATGGCCGCGCTGCCGGCGGCGCTCGAGGTGACGGTGCTCAGCGACCGCACCGCGGGCATCCGCGCGTCGGTCGAGCACGTGGAGCTCGAGCTCGTGCTCGCGGTGCTGCTGGTCGTGATGGTGATCTTCGCCTTCCTGCACAGCTGGCGCGCGACGGTGATCGCGAGCCTGTCGGTGCCGATCTCGCTGATCGGCGCCTGCGGCGCGATGTACCTGCTGGGCTACAGCCTGAACAACCTGAGCTTGATGGCGCTGACGATCGCGACCGGCTTCGTCGTCGACGACGCGATCGTGATGATCGAGAACATCTCGCGCCACCTCGAGGACGGCGACCGGCCGATGCAGGCCGCGCTGAAAGGCGCTTCGCAGATCGGCTTCACGATCGTGTCGCTGACGGTGTCGCTGATCGCGGTGCTGATCCCGCTGCTGTTCATGGGCGACATCGTCGGCCGGCTGTTCCGGGAATTCGCGGTCACGCTGTCGATCACGATCCTGATCTCGGCCGCGGTGTCGCTGACCCTGGTGCCGATGATGTCGGGCCGGATGCTTCGGCCCGAAGGCGAGCCGCGCGGCTTCGCGCTGGCGTTCCAGCGCGGGTTCGACCGCATCGTCCGGCGTTACGACGGCGGCTTGCGTTGGGTGCTCGACCGCCAGGCGCTCACGCTGCTGATCGCGCTCGCGACCTTCGCGCTGACCGTCCTGCTCTACGTCGCGATCCCGAAGGGCCTGTTCCCGACGCAGGACACCGGCCAGCTGCAGGCGCGCCTGCAGGCCGTCGAGACGGTGAGCTTCGCGCGCATGTCGGAGCTGCAGCGGCAGGCGGCCGACGAGATCCTGGCGGACCCGGCGGTCGAGAGCCTGTCGTCCGTCGTCGGCGTGGACGGGGCGAACAACACCATGCTCAACACCGGCAGCATGCTGATCAACATCCGGCCGGACGCCCGCGGGAACCAGGCGCGGATCATGAACCGGCTGCGCGACGCGGCGCAGCGCGTGGCCGGAGTGACGCTGTACCTGCAGCCGACCCAGGACCTGACCATCGACTCCGACACGGGCCCGACGCAGTACCGCGTCTCGATCGAGGGCGCCGACGACGCGACCGTCGCGCTGTGGGCGAACAAGCTCGCCGGGCGCCTGCGCGGCGACGCGAAGCTGCGCAACGTGGTCACCGACGTCGGCGCCACCGGGCTCGCGGTGGAAGTCGACGTGGACCGCGACACCGCGTCGAGGCTGGGCGTCAGCGCCTCCACGGTCGACACGGCGCTGTACAGCGCCTACGGCCAGCGCATCATCTCGACGATCTTCACCGAAACGAACCAATACCGCGTGATCCTGGAGGCGCGGCCCGACCAGGCGACCTCGCCCGCATCGATCGGCGACCTGCGCGTGCTGACCGCCAGCGGCCAGTCCACGCCGCTGTCCGCCTTCGCGGCGGTGCGGACGGTGCGGTCGCCGCTGCAGGTGACCCACGTCGCGCAATATCCGGCGACGACGATCGGCTTCGACCCCGCGGACGGCGTCTCGCTCGGCACCGCGGTCGATTCGATCCGCCAGGCGGCCGCCGACATCCAGTTGCCCAAGAGCGTGTCGATGGTGCCGTTGGGCGCGGCCGGCGCGTATGAGAACTCGCTGTCGAACCAGCTCTGGCTGATCCTGGCCGCGGTGATCTGCGTCTACATCGTGCTGGGCGTGCTCTACGAGAGCTACGTCCACCCGCTGACGATCCTGTCGACGCTGCCGTCGGCCGGCGTCGGCGCGCTGCTCGCGCTGCTGATCGGCGGCCAGGACCTGGGCGTGATCGGCATCATCGGCATCATCTTGCTGATCGGCATCGTGAAGAAGAACGCCATCATGATGATCGACTTCGCCATCGACGCCGAGCGGACGCAGGGCAAGTCGCCGCGCGAGGCGATCCACCAGGCCGCGCTGCTGCGGCTGCGGCCGATCCTGATGACGACCTGCGCCGCGCTGTTCGCCGCGCTGCCGCTGATGTTCGGCTGGGGCGACGGCAAGGAGCTGCGCCATCCGCTGGGCCTGTCGATCTTCGGCGGCCTGCTGGTCAGCCAGTTGCTGACGCTGTTCACGACGCCGGTGATCTACCTGAGGTTCGACCGCCTCGCGCGGCTGCTCGGCGGCCCGGGCGGCGGGGCCGACCCGGCCCGCGCGGCGGCGGCGGGCTCCGCGGGCGCGCCATGAACCTGTCGTCGCCGTTCGTCAGGAGGCCGATCGCCACCGTGCTGCTGACCGCCGGCGTCGCGCTGGCGGGCGTCGCGGGTTTTTTCGCGCTGCCGGTCGCGCCGCTGCCGCAGGTCGACTACCCGACGATCTTCGTGTCGGCGTCGATCCCCGGCGCGAGCCCGGACACGATGGCCAACAGCGTCGCCACGCCGCTCGAGCGCCGGCTCGGCGTGATCTCGGGCGTCAACGAAATCACGTCGACCAGCGGTTCGGGCTCCGCCCGCGTCAGCCTGCAATTCGACCTGAACCGCAACATCGACGGCGCCGCGCGCGAGGTGCAGGCTGCCATCAACGCCGCTCGCGTGGACCTGCCCGCGACGCTGAAGTCGAATCCGACCTACCGCAAGGCCAATCCGTCGGACTCGCCGGTGGTCATCCTGGCGCTGACCTCCAAGACCCGCACGCCGCAGCAGATCTACGACGCGGTGTCCAACGTCGTGCAGCAGAAGGTGGCGCAGGTCGGCGGCGTGGGCGACGTCGAGATCGGCGGCGGCTCGCTGCCGGCCGTGCGCATCGACGTGAACCCGCTGGCGCTCGCCACGCTCGGCATCCCCGCCGAGGACGTGCGCGCGGCGATCCAGGCGTCCAACGCCTCGCGCCCCAAAGGCAGCGTGGAGGACGGCGTGCGGCGGCTGCAGATCTACACCGCCAAGCCGGGGCGCGCGGCGGCCGACTACCGGCCGCTCGTCGTCGCCTGGCGCAACGGCGCGGCCGTGCACTTGTCCGATGTCGCCGACGTCACCGACGGGCCGGAGGACATCCGCACGCTGGGCCTGTTCAACGGCCGGCCGGCGGTCATCGTGGTCGTCACGCGCCAGCCGGGCGCCAACATCATCGACACGGTCGACGGCGTGCGCGCGCTGGTCCCGGAGCTGAAGGCGCAGCTGCCCAACGACATCGAGCTCGAGATCGCCTCCGATTCGACGAACTCGATCCGCTCGTCGCTGCGCGAGGTCGAGGCCACGCTGCTCCTCTCGATCGCGCTCGTGGTGTGCGTGGTCGGCGCGTTCCTGCGCAGCCTGCGCGCGACGCTGGTGCCGGGGATCGCGACGATCGTCTCGCTGCTGGGAACGTTCGGCGTCATGCACCTGCTGAAGTTCAGCCTCGACAACCTCAGCCTGATGGCGCTGACTGTCGCCACCGGCTTCGTCGTCGACGACGCGATCGTCGTGCTCGAGAACACCAGCCGGCACATCGAGCGGGGCATGGACCGGTTCGCCGCCGCGCTGCTAGGCGCCAAGGAGGTCGGCTTCACGGTGCTGTCGATCAGCCTGTCGCTGGTCGCGGTCTTCATCCCGCTGCTGTTCATGGGCGGCCAGCCGGGCCGGCTGTTCCGCGAGTTCGCGGTCACATTGTCGGTGGCGGTGATGATCTCGCTGGTGGTGTCGCTGACGACGACGCCGATGATGTGCGCCTGGCTGCTCGAGCCTGGCGGCGCCGCCCACGCGCGTCGCCCCGGCCGGCTCGC
>JBEVLR010000024.1:0-4829 GCA_040509075.1 Burkholderiaceae bacterium
CGCCCTCGCCGGGCGGGCCGGGCTCCAACGGAAGGCGGACGATCGCGGCCAGCCCGCGCCCGCCGGGCGGCGTCGCGAGTTCGACCGCCGCGCCCATGTCCGCCGCGAGTTCGCGCACGACGGCCAAGCCGAGGCCGCAGCCGTCGGAGTCGCTGTTGTCCAGGCGGTGGAACCGCTCGAAGACCATGGCGCGCTGCGATGGCGGGATGCCCGGCCCGTTGTCCTCGATCGTGACGGACGCCTGGTCGCCGTCCCGGGCGATGCACGCCGTCACGACGCCGCCGGGCGGGGTGTAGCGCACGGCGTTGTCCACGAGGTTCATGAATATTTCCCGCAGGCCGACGCCGCGGCCGCGGGCGAACACGGGGCCCGCCGGTTGATCGAGGCCGAGGTCGATGCGCCGCGCCTCGGCCAGCGCCGCCAGATCTTCCAGCACCTTCTGCACGATCCGTCGCAGGTCGACGACTTCGAGCGGCCGGTCGCCGCCGGCGCCGGCCTCCGCGGCCGACAGCGCCAGCAGCTGGTTGACCAGCCGCGCCGACTGGTGCACCGTGCGTCGGATCGCCACCAGCGATTCTTGGCGCGCCGCCCCGTCGGTCGCGCGCAGGGCGAAGCTGGCCTGCGTCTGCAGCAGCGTGAACGGCGTGCGCAGCTGGTGCGCCGCGTTCTGGATGAAAACGCGTTGCGCCTGCGTATGCTGGGTCAGGCGCCGGCCGTAGTCGTTGATCGCCGCCACGAGCGGGGCGAACTCCCTCGGCACCAGGCGGTCGCCCAGCGGCTCCCCGGCGTCCGTCTTCCGATTCATGACCGCGTCGCTCAGCGTCAGCACCGGCCGCAGGCCGCGTTGCAGGCCGAACAGGATCAGCGCCGCCACGGCCAGCAGCATCGCCAATTGCTGCGTGACGGCATGCAGCCACAGCGCGCGGGCCTGGCTGTCGTGCGCGAGACGCGTCTGCGCCACCTCGACCAGCACCGCCTTCGCGTCTTCCACGCCGAACACCGGCTGCAGATACGCCACCACCCGCACGGGCTCCGCGCGCACCACGCTCGTGAAGAACAGCGGCTGCTCGGACTGCGGCGTCGAACGCGGCAGCTCGAGTTCCGAGGTCCCGAACACCACGTTGCCGGCCGTGTCGGTGGCGCGGTAATAAACGTGGTCGGCCGGGTCGCCCTGGAACAGCTCGAGCGCGGCGGGCGGCACGTCTCCGCGCAGGCTGCCTTCCTCGACCGCGAGCTGCTCGGCGATGATGCGCGCCGCGCCCACCAGCAGCGCATCCTGGCGCTCGCTCGCCCGTTCGGCGGCGCCCGCATGGGTGAGCCAGCCGTTGATCGCGATGGCGCAGGCCACGGGGGCGATGACCCACGCGAGCAATTGGGCCCGCAGGCTGCCCATCAGGCGGGCTTCCCGCGGGCCTCGGGGCGGGCGCGCGGGCCCGGCGGCGTTCATCGGCGGCCTGCGCGCCGCGCACTGCGGCGCGGACGCCTTCGCAACGGCCGTGCGGCGGGCATCGGGGGGCCTGCGTGCTGCGCACTGCGACGCGGACGCCTTCGGAACGGCCGTGCGGCGGGCATCGGGGGGCCTGCGTGCTGCGCACTGCGGCGTGAACGCCTTCGGAACGGCCGTGCGGCGTTCATCGCAGATCACGCTCGACGGAACGCAGCAGATAACCCAGGCCGCGCAGCGTGACGATCGCGACGTCGGAATTTTCGAGCTTTTTGCGGACGCGGTGCACGTAGATCTCGACCGCTTCCGGCGACACCTCCACGTCCATCGTCGCCAGGCGCTGGCAGAGCACGGCTTTCGACATCGTCGTGCCCGCGCGGATGATCAGCGATTCGAGGACCGCGTGCTCCCGGCGCGGCAGCGCCAACGGCTGGCCCGCCAGGGAGAACGCGCGCGAGTTCGTGTCGAAGCTCAGGCTGCCGCACTCGACCAGCGGACTCGCGACGTTCGACGAGCGCCGCAGCAGCACGCGGATGCGCGCTTCGAGCTCCTCGACCTCGAAAGGCTTGGCGACGTAGTCGTCGGCGCCGTGGTTGAGTTCGCTGACCAGGCTGGCGGTCGTGTTGTCGGCCGTCAGCACGAGCACCGGCGTGCGGTTGCCGCGGGCGCGCAAGCGGCGGAGCACTTCCTTGCCGTCCATGCCGGGCAGGCCGAGATCCAGGATGATCAGGTCGAAGGATTCCGCGCGCAGCACGAGATCGGCTTCCAGGCCGTTCTCGATCGCGTCGACGACGTACTGTTCCTTATTGAGCGTGCGGCGCAGCCATTCGGCGAGCGTCTTGTTGTCCTCGACCAGCAGGATGCGCATGCGGCCGTCCTCAGCGAACGGCGCCGACGAATTCGTCGGTCCAGGTCCTGGCGACGTCGATGGCCTTGTTGCCGACCGCGTTGTCGGACAGGCGCAGCACCTTCACCACGGTCGCCGGCCCGGACGGGGGCATCCTGCCGTCGGCGGTGAAGGCCGACTTGGTCTCGCGCATGCCCGCGACGTAGGCGGCCTTGTCCAGGCCGGGCGCCTCCGGCCCCGCGGCTCGCGCGACCTCCTCGGCGTCGTGGGTCGCGATGAACCGCAGCGCCTTGACGAACGCGGCCGCGAGCCGGCGCACGAGCGGCTTGTGCGTCCGCACCCACGCCGTCGACATGTAGAGGCACGCCCCCGGGTAGGGGCCGCCCAGCACGGCTTCGCTCTTGGACGGCGTGCGCAGGTCCACGAGGATGCGGGCCTGGCCGGATCGCACGAGCGTCGATACCGTCGGTTCGCTGGTCATGCCGGCCAGGATGCGGCCGCTCGCCAGGGCCGCGGTGAACGAGCCGGCGGAACCGACGCCGAGGGTGGTGACCTCCCCCGGGCGGGCGCCGCGCGACAGCAGCAGGTAGCGCGCGAGATAGTCCGTGGACGAACCGACCCCGGTCACGCCGACGGCTTGGTTGCGCAGATCCTCCACCGACGCGATCCGCCGGGCGGCCCGGACGGGCACGACGAGCGCCTCGCCCGGCGCGCGCGTGAACTGCACGACGGACTCGACCTGCTTGCCCTTGGCCTGGAGGTCGATGGTGTGGTCGTAGAAACCCACCACGCCCTCGACATGACCCAGCAGCAGCTGATCGCGCGCGTTGACGCCGGCCTCTTCGCTCAATAGTTCGACGTCGATGTCCGCGTCCTTGAAATAACCCAGCCGATCGGCCAGCCGCACAGGCAGGTAGATCTGCTTGTCCATGCCGCTGACGATCAGCGTCAGCGGATCGCCCGCCTTTGCGGGAAGGGCGACCAGGCATCCGGCCAGCAGCGCCGCCGCCCGCCTCCAGCGCCATGGATCGCGCGCGTTCGCCTCCTCGGACGGAGCGTCCGCTTCCCCGCGCGGTTTTCCATGAACGAGCATATCGACAACCCCTTCCGATTCTATTTCACCGACGTCCGTGCACGAAGGTGTTGCGGTGAAGCGACCTTGTCCGCCTCTGCGCGGCAGTACTTTCCCTATGTCGGATCCGGCGAAAGCTATTCGAAAGGTGGCATTTCATAGCCTTGCGTCCGATTGCCCGCCCAGGCAGCGCAACGAACCTGCGACGAGCATGCGGGCGGCATCGACACCTTTTTCATTCAATTTCAGGAGACGACATGAACGTCAAGATTCGCCCATGCATCGCTATCGTTGGAGGGGTTCTCTGCGCAGCGGCGAATGCCCAAAACAGCGGACTGACTCAAGTCGCGCCGGCTGACAACAGCGCGCTCACGGCCAAAGTCGGGAAGTCTTCCGTCACGCTTTACGGATTGATCGAGCCTACCATCAGCGACATCGACCACTCGACGGCCGCCAACGGCAAGCAGCTGAGCTACCAGGATTCGTGGTTCAGCGCGAGCCGCCTCGGTTTCCTGGGCACGCACCCGCTGGGACAAGGCGATCTGGACGCCATCTTCAAGCTCGAAGCCGAATACCTGCCGCGCAACGGCAATATGGGGACGGCCAACGTCCTGTTCAATCGCGACGCCTGGGCCGGCCTGTCCAGCGCCACGTTCGGCAAGCTGACGTTCGGTCGCCAGAACACCGTCGCCCGCGACTTCTCGGCGATCTACGGCGATCCTTACGGCAGCGCGGTGGTCTCCACCGAAGAGGGCGGCTACACCAATCAGAACAACTTCAAGATCCTGGTGAACTACGCCGGCAGCGCGACGGGCTCCCGCATGGACAACGGCGTGGTCTGGAAGAAGGTTTGGGACAACGGCCTGGCCGCCGGCCTCGGCTTCCAGTTCGGCGGCGTCGCCGGCAACCTCCAGCGTGGGCAGACCAAAGCCGGCGCGCTCGGCTACAACGGCGGACCGTTCCACGTCGCGGGCTACTACACCGAAGCCAACGTGACCGGCCACACCGACCGTTCGTATTCGGTCGGCGCCAATTACGACATGGGCCTGTTCCGCCTGGGCGGTGGTTACTACCACTACACCGGCACGCAGTCGCCGAAGTTCGTCACGTCGCGCAGCGACAAGGCCTACACCGCGCACATCAAGTTCTCGCCCGCGGGCAAGATCGATTACACGCTCGGCTACCTGACGATCCGCGCGAAGAACGCCGGCTCCGACGCCGCCGGCAACGTGATCAACGTGTTCGCCGACCCGGCCGCGGCCACCGTGACCAAGCTCGTCAGCGGCGATCGCGACACGATCTACGGCGCCGTCGTGTACCACTTCGACAAGACCAGCGACATCTACGTCGCCGCCGACCATCTGCGCCTGACCGACGGATACCGCGTGTCCACCGCGCCGAACTCGACGACCCAGAACGAGTACGCCATCGGCCTGCGCTACAAGTTCTGATCATCCCCTGTCGCC
>JBEVLR010000025.1:0-5092 GCA_040509075.1 Burkholderiaceae bacterium
ACGATGACGACGCCCTCGAAAGCGGATCCGCCGACTGATCCGCGGGCCGGCGGGAAAGCGGTGGCCGCCGTCTTCGTCGGCCTCGGCGCGAACCTCGGCGATGCGCGCGCGGCGCTGATCGCGGCGTTCGATGCCTTGCGCGGCCTGGCGTCGCCGGACGCGGCCACGGGGGCGAACTCCCTCGTCGCGTCCGCCATCTACCGCAGCGCGCCCGTCGACGCGGTCGGCCCCGATTTCGTCAACGCCGTCGCCCGTTTCGACACGGGGTTGGCGCCGTGGGCGCTGCTCGACGCGCTGCACGGCATCGAGCGGCGTTTCGGCCGCGAGCGTCCCTGGCGCAACGCGCCGCGCACGCTCGACCTGGACCTGCTGCTGTATGGCGTGGCCGGCGACTGGGGCGGCGAATGCCGGGCCGACGGGCGCATCGAGCTGCCCCATCCGCGCGCCGCGCGGCGCGCCTTCGTGCTGGAACCGCTGGCCGAGCTGTGGCCGGACGGCGAGATCCCGGGAGCGGGGCGCGTCGCCGACTTGCTGGCGCGCGCCCGGCGGGATCCGGCGCAGCGCGTCGAGCGCCTGCCGGCCTGATCCGGGCCGGGGCGGGTCCTCGTACAATGCGCCCGGTCCGCCGCGGCCCGCGCCGCCGTCCGGACGACGCATCTTTCCATCGCCGATCCCGGCGGATGCCGCGCGCGCGGATTTCGAGAACGCTGAGGTGAGGCCATGTGGTTCAGCAAGCTGCTGCCGCGAGAGGGGAATTTTTTCGAGTTGTTCAACCATCACGCGGATCGCACGGCGGAAGGCGCGCACGCGTTCATGGCGATGATCCAGAACTACAACGACGTGCCGCTGCGCGAGAAGCACGCGTCGGAAGTCGACGTCGCCGAGCGCGCGGCCGACAAGATGACGGCCGAAGTGCACCGGCTGCTGCACCGCACGTTCATCACGCCGCTCGACGGCGAGCAGATCCGCAGCCTGATCAATTCGATGGACGACATCGCCGACACGCTGCAGGACAGCAGCGAGGTGCTCTCGCTGTACAACGTCCAGCGCGTGGGCGAGGACGTGATGCGGCTGACCGAGATCTCGGTGCGTTGCTGCGAACGCGTGCAGCACGTCGTGAGCCTGTTGTCGCGGCTGCGGGAAGGCGACGTCGCCGACGCGGCGCTGAAGACCTGCGAGGAGATCGACCATCTCGAGTCGGACGCCGATCGCGTGATGCGCGCCGCGATGTCGCGCTTGTTCCGCGACGAGATCGACACGCGCGAGCTGATCAAGCTGAAGGCGATCTACGAGCACCTCGAATCGATCTCCGACCGCTGCCAGGACGTCGCGAACGTGGTCGAAGGCATCATCCTCGAGGCGTCATGACGGCCGTGCCCGAGCTGTCCGCCGCTTCCGCCTGACCCGATGCATTCGATCCAGATCGGCTTCGGCTTCGTCGCCGCGCTCGTCGCGCTCGCGGTGCTGTTCGATTTCATGAACGGTTTCCACGACGCCGCCAATTCGATCGCGACGGTCGTCTCGACCGGCGTCCTGAAGCCGCAGACCGCGGTGTTGTTCGCCGCGTTCTTCAACATCATCGCGATCTGGATCTTCCACCTGAAGGTGGCCGCGACGGTCGGCAAAGGCATCGTCGACCTCTCCGCCGTCGACCAGCACGTGATTTTCGGGGCGCTGGTCGGCGCGATCGCGTGGAACCTGATCACCTGGTGGTTCGGCATCCCGTCCAGCAGCTCGCATGCGTTGATCGGCGGCATCGTCGGCGCGACGATCGGACGCGGCGGCGCGTCGCACCTGATCGGCGCGGGGATCTGGAAGACGGTGATGTTCATCGTCGTTTCCCCGCTGCTGGGCTTCGTGCTCGGCGCGGCGACGCTGATCGCCGTCTCGTGGCTGTTCCGCCGCCAGCCGCCGCTGCGCATCGACGGCTGGTTCCGCCGGCTGCAGCTGGTGTCGGCCGGCCTTTATTCGCTGGGCCACGGCGGCAACGACGCCCAGAAGACGATCGGCATCGTCTGGATGCTGCTGATCGCGGCGCGCTACACGCCGGCGGGCGCGGCGTTGCCGCCGGCCTGGGTGATCTGGGCCTGCTACGTGGCCATCGGGCTGGGCACGATGTTCGGCGGCTGGCGCATCGTCAAGACGATGGGCCAGCGCATCACCAAGCTGAAGCCGGTCGGCGGCTTCAGCGCCGAATTCGGCGGCGCCCTGACGCTGTTCATCGCATCGGCCTTCGGCGTGCCGGTGTCGACCACCCACACGATCACCGGCGCGATCGTCGGCGTCGGCTCGGTGCGCGGCGCGTCGGCCGTGCGCTGGGGCGTGGCCGGCAACATCCTCTGGGCGTGGCTGTTCACGATTCCGGCGTCGGCGCTCGTGGCCGCGGTCTTCGCGTCGCTCAGCGGTTTCCTGTTCTAGGGCCGCGCCGCCTTCACGGCCGCCCCCACTCGAAGAAGCGCTGAACGCTGAACGCGATCGTGCCCATCAGCACGGCGCCGCCGATCATCAAGGCCAGGATCGCTCCGATCACCGGCGCCCAGCGCGTATGGACGATGCCGGGCGGCGACTCGTCGTCTTCGTCGCCGCCGCGCGTCGGCCGGGTCCGCGCATGCGGCCGCGGCCGCCCCGCGTCGACCGCGTGGCGGCGCGCCCAATCGGCGTCGGTCGTCAGGCCGATGACGATCGCGCACAGCATGCCGGCGGAGATCGTCCCGCCCACCCACGGCACGAGCACCCAGGCGAGCCGGTCATCGACGCCCAGCTCCCGCATGCGCAGCGCGCCCGCGACGCCCACGAGCGTGGGCATCGGATAAAGCCATCCGACCCAGCGGCGCAGGCCATGAAGGTAGAAATGGTGCAGGCCGAGGCTGCCGCCGATCACCGCGATCCAGGTCGCCAGCGTTTTCGACGGGACGGCCGCCGGATCGCGCAACCGCGGCCCGTCGCTCGGGGCGTCGTCGGCGTCGGGCGCCGTCATGCCGCTTCCGCGCGCTCGACCGGCGGCGCGTTCTCGCCGCGGCCCAATCGACGCTGCATCAGCACCACGTCGAGCCAGCGCCCGGATTTCCAGCCGGCCGCCTTCAGCACGCCGCCGTGTTCGAAGCCGCAAGCCGCGTGGACCGCGATCGAGCCGCGGTTGCCCGCATTCCCGATGACGGCCAGCATCTGGCGCAGGCCGAGGGCCTCGCAGCGCGCGATCAGCTCGACCAGCAGCAGCTTTCCCGCACCCTGGCCGCGGGCATCCGGCGCGAGGTAGATCGAGTCCTCGGCGCAGAAGCGGTACGCGCGGCGGGGGCGGAACTGGTTCGCGTAGGCGTAGCCCAGCACCCGGCCCGCCCGTTCGGCGACCAGCCACGGCAGCCCCTGCGCCAGGATCGCCCCGCGGCGTGCGGCCATCTCGGCGTCATCGGGTTCGTCGAGCTCGAAGGTGCCGGTCCCGTTGCGCACCGATTCGCGGTAGATCTCGCCGCAGGCGGCGACGTCGGCCGCGGCGCTGCGGCGCACGGTCAGCGGGGGGTGGGTGGTGGGGCTCATGGGGTTTCAGTTTATAATGCCGGGTTTCCGGCGTTGGCTGATGCCTTGCCTGGAGCTTGCGGACTGATCCTCCGTGCGGACTGGCGTCCGGAAGCTCCGCCGCGCAAGGCATCGGCGTATCTAACTGCGCCGGATGCGGCGCTGCCCTCATGTTCGTCCGGGAACCGGATCGCGAGCACGACGCAGCAACATCGTTTGGCCCGGCCTTGCGTGTCTCCCTGGCGCGGCGAAACAACCAAACTGAGGAATTCACCATGGTCGTCATTCGACTTGCCCGCGGAGGCGCCAAGAAGCGCCCGTTCTACAACATCGTGGTCGCCGACTCGCGCGAACGCCGCGACGGCCGCTACCTTGAGCGCGTCGGCTTCTACAACCCGATGGCCTCGGGCGGCGAAGAACCGTTGCGCGTGGTGTTCGACCGCGTGACCTATTGGAAGGGCGTCGGCGCCCAGGCCTCGCCCACCGTGCAGCGCCTGCTCGACCAGGCTGCCAAGAAGGTCGCGGCGGCCCCCGTCGCCGCTTGATGCCGGCCGCGTCGTCTCCGCGCCAGCGCTGAACCGGGGCATCCCGCGATGATCGCCGCCGAGCGCGCAGAAGACGTTCGCTGGCCCGAGGACGCGATCGAGGTCGGTCGCATCCTCGGGGCCTGGGGCATCAAAGGGGGCATCAAGGTGCTGCCGTTCGCCGCGGATCCGCAGGCGCTGTTCGCCGCGAAGCGCTGGTTCCTGAAGCCGGCGGAAACGGCGAAGCCGTCGGCGGCCGGGCCGGGCGAGCCCGGCGCGGGTTCCGCGCCGAAGGGATCCGCCCCAGCCCGAAAAGCGTCGGCCCACCAGACCCCCGCGCAGAAAGCGGCGCTCGCCGCGCCGTTGCCGTTGGCGCTGAATGTCCAAGGCGTGCGCGACCAGGGCGACGCCATCGTCGCGTCGGCGCCCGAGATCGCCGACCGCGACGCGGCCGAGGCGATGAGAGGGGTGCGCGTGTTCGTGTCGCGCGCCACTTTCCCGGCGCCCGATCCGGACGAGTTCTACTGGATCGACCTGATCGGCTTGCAGGTGTTCAACCGCGACGGCGCGGCGCTCGGCGACGTCATCGGCTTGATCGACACCGGCCCGCATTGCGTGCTGCGCGTGAAGCCGGCCGCCGGCATCGCGCCGGCCGAACCCGTCGCCGACGAACGGCTGATCCCGTTCGTCGACGCCTATGTCGATTCCGTCGATCTGCCCGGGCGCCGCATCGTCGTCGACTGGGGCCTCGACTACTAGAGGACGCGATCCCCGTGCCGAGCCGGGACGGCGAAACGGGATCGCCGTGACCTCCCGTCCGGAATCCGAATGCGCTTCGACGTCATCACGCTGTTTCCCGAACTGTTCGCGCCTTTCCTGACGCAGGGCATCACCCGCCGCGCTTACGAATCGCGCCAAGTCGACGTGCGGCTCTGGCCTCTGCGCGAGCATGCCGAAGGCCGCTATCGCCGCGTCGACGATCGGCCATTCGGTGGCGGGCCCGGCATGGTGATGCTGGCCGAGCCGCTCGAGCGTGCGCTGTCCGCGATCTCGTC
>JBEVLR010000026.1:0-9873 GCA_040509075.1 Burkholderiaceae bacterium
ATTGCTGCCGGAGGTGATGTCGCGCAGCGCCTTCCCGCCGTTCAGCGGCCCGTACAGCATCGGATTCAAGAAGCCGACCGGATGCCCCAGCTTCTGGTTGACCAGCGCCACGAGGCCGGCCCACAGCGGCGCGACGGCGCTGGTGCCGCCGATGACGACCTGTTGGCCGTCGACGCGCACGTTGTAGCCGGTCCGCGGGTCGGCGTTGCCGGCGACGTCGGGCACGCCGCGGCCCGCCTTGCCGCCGGCGCCCGCCGGCACGCCGGCGTGGGCCTGGTACGAAGGCAGCGGGAATCGGGCGCTCACGCCGCCGCCGGTGGCGCCGGCGGCCCCTTCGTTCCAGACGACCTCCGATTCGATCGTCGCGGCGTCGGCCGCGATCAGCTTCGTGCCGCCGCAGGCGAGCACATGGGGGCTGGACGCGGGGAAATCGACGTGCGGCTCGCCGTCGCCCACGCCGTCGCCCGATCCGTTGTCGCCGGACGCCACGCAGATCGTCACCCCCATCGCCGCCGCCGCCTGGAACGCCTGATCGAACTGGGTCATCGCCTGCGCCGTCCAGTGCGTTTCGGGCGCACCCCAGCTGATCGAGAGCACCGAGGGCTTGTTCACGTCGTCGTGCAACGCCGTCGTGATCGCGTCGAGGAAACCCTGGCTGGTGTTGGGCGCGAAATAGACGGCGATCGCCGCCTTCGGCGCCACGGCGCCGGCGACCTCGATGTCCAGCATCACTTCGCCGTCGGCGCTGCTCGAATTGGTCGGATGGTTTTTCGCGTGGTCGACGAGCACGGTCTTGACCCGGGGCCCGGCGAGGCCGAGCCCGGCGAAATACGTCTCCAGGTCGGCCGGCTTGAAGCCGCCCCCCAGCTCGATGATGCCGATGCACTGCCCGCCGCCGTCCGCGTCGGCGGGGAAGTCGTACAGTCTGGCGAGCGCCGGTGGATCGAACGATGCCGCAGCCACCGATTTCAGGCCGACCGCCAGTTGGTGGCGCTGGAAATGCGGGTCGGCTTGCTGGCGATCGTCGAGCCCGAACACGCCCTCGACGATGCCGTCCAGGTCGCCCGGGACGCTGATCGGGCCGACGCGGCCGCGGTAGAGGCCGTCCTCGTGCTCGAACTGCTGCAGCGTCACTTCGAAGGCGGCGCTCATCGCCTGCACATCGCCCGACAGCACGACGCTGCGCCGGCCGGCGTCGGTTTCCACCACCGCCAGGCCCTGCGAGCGGGCGAACGCGGCGACTTTGTCGATGTCGCGCGCGGCGGCGCCGTGCGCCGCGGTGAACTGGCCGCGCGTGAGGTACCGGCGCCGCGCGGGCGGGACGTCGCCGTCCGCCCCCGAGGCCGCCGGCGGCAGCGGCGTCTTCGCGCGCAGGCGCAGCGTGACCTCGATCCGCTCGTCCGCACGGGCGGGCCCGATGGCCCTGGCGCCCGGCAGGGGCCGCTTGTCGCTGCCTGGAACCGTGGTTCTGTTGGTGTGATCTGTCGTGGACATGCCTCTCTCCCTTTCATGGATGGATCCGCCGTGCGCCGTGTCGGCTGTCGTGTCGGCAGGGGCGCAATCGTCAGCGCGATCGCCGGGGCAGTCCACCCCTAGCTGTCGAGCAGGACGTGGGGGGCAGCCGGTCTCGTTCGACCGCCGGGCCCATGCTTTGCCGCGGCGGGCGCGGGTGCCGTGTCCGTCGCCGCCGGACCGGCTCTTGAACCGCGATGCGGCGCCCCCATTTAGCCTGCGCAAGCCCTGGCACGTCGAAAGCGCGCCGGCGAACTTATCGTTGGAAGGACATCATGATGAAACGAAGACTCCTGTTGTGCGCGGTGGCGTTGTGGTCTGCGGCGGCTTTCGCGCTCCCGTCGCTGGAAGAGGTGCAGGCGACCGTGAAGGCCGGGAATTACGGCCAGGCCGAGACGATGATGAAAGAGGTGGTGGCGGCCAAGCCGGAGAGCGCCCGCGCGCACTACGTCTACGCGGAAATCCTCGCGCACGACGCCAAGTTCGCCGATGCGGC
The DNA here is from genome assembly GCA_040509075.1 of Burkholderiaceae bacterium. Lineage (GTDB taxonomy): Bacteria > Pseudomonadota > Gammaproteobacteria > Burkholderiales > Burkholderiaceae_C > Scleromatobacter. The sequence continues at coordinate 2,009 of JBEVLR010000026.1, forward strand.
CGCGCAGACCCGCCAAGCCCGCGAACTCGACCCGAAAATCTCGTTCACGGATCCCGGCAAGTTCCACAGTTTCGAGCAGACGCTGCAGCGCGAACAGGGCGGAGCGCAACCGGCGCCGCACCGGTTGTCCGCCGAGGCCGCGGCGCCGGGCTACCAGCAGGCGTCCGGCGGCGTCCCGGGGTGGATGTGGGGCCTGGGCTTCGCCGCGATCGCGTTCATGGTGTGGCGGATGGTGTCGCGCCGCGCGGCGGCCAACCTGGTTCCGCAGGGCGCCTACGGCGGCGGAGTCGCCGCGCAGCCGGGCTACGGCCAACCGGGCTATGGCCAACCGGGATACGGGCAACCCGGGTTCGGCCAACCGGGCTATGGCCAACCCGGTTTCGGGGCGGCGCCGGGCGGCGGTCTGCTGCGCACCGGTCTCGCGGCCGCCGGTGGCGTCGCCGCCGGCATGTTGGCCGAGCGGATGCTGGACGAACATCGCGCCCATGAGGGCACGACCGGCTTGGCCGACGGCTCGCAAGGCGCCTTTTTCGACAACAGCGCCGGCCAGGCCGCTTCCGAACTGGAAACGCGTCAGGTGGACTTCGGCTCGGGCGGAAACGACTGGGGCGGCGGCTCGTCGGCGGCGGATGATCTTGGGCCGTCCAACGACGACGGCGGCGGTTGGTGAGCGTGCCTGCCGGTTTCCGGCGCCGCCGTGATGGCGAAAAATCTCGGCGGCAGCTTCGTTCCTCGGGAACAACTTTCTCGGTTCCGTTCAGCGTTTGATGGCCTGCCGCCGACAATCGCCGAATGTTCCCACGCCCTTCCCCGGTGAACGTATCGGATGCGCCGGAGACCTCTTCAGACGCGAACCTGAACCGGACGAACGTCCGTGCCGAGCCTCGGTTTTCTAGCACGTCGATGAACCCCGGCTCGGCGCCGCTGCAAGAATTGGCCCGGCTGCGCGGCGGTGCCAACCTGGCCGGTGCCGACGACGTGCCGACGGCCGGCGGCATTCGGCGACCGGCGATATTGGACGCGCAGCCGGGCGTTGAACGGGAACCGGCATCGGCCCGCGCCCCTTTCGATGCCGACGCGTGGATGCCGCCCTTGGTGGACGAAGCCAAATTCCCGAGCCTTTCCGGACGCTCGATGCGCGAGCTGCGGCGCCTGATCCAGGAGGCGGACCGACTGCAGCCTCATCTGTACGGCGAACTCCACAATGCGCCTGGTTTCCATCCGCGCGCGGCGTTCCTGTCGGACCTCGACTGGATCGCGCTGTTCCATGGTGAACCGCACCGGCCGGCGAGCCGTTATGTCTCGATGGACGGATCCTCGACCCGTGCCTACATCGGAAAGGACGGCCGGCCGACCAGGCGCAGGCTGTCCAACAAGACCAAGAGCCGGCTCCTGAAATTCGCGACGGACAACCTGCGCAACTCTGCGATCGGGCTCTTCCGCACGCTCATCCTGGAAGACCTCAGCCCGCTCGATTACCGCGCCGACAAGAGGGCCCAGCGGCAAAACATCCAGGATCCCTTCGAAGACCTGGAACCCGAGCGCGTCGTCGGCTACGCGAATCGTTACCGGGAAGCCTGGAACGCGTTCGATCATCGCGAGGACGGCGACTTGAGCGCCGACGACGTCGCCGGATTCTCGCGCCGTTGCCGGCAAGCGTGGTATGCCGGCGAGAGGATCTCTGCCGTCGCCGACGAGATGATGGCCCGCGTCGAGCACGGCGGCCTGCCGGGCTTGGCCGATCCCGACCGGCAGACGGTGGAGTCGGCGGCGCGCGCTTTGAAGCGGGCGGGCGATGCGCTTCAGCGGCCTGCCGACGCGCCGTCCGTGCCTCGGAACTTCGACGAGGTCCACGCACAGATCGAAGCGCTCGGACGGCTGCCGGCGCCGTCGTCGGACATGGCGCCTGACGCGCCCTTGCATTGGGTGCAGGCCTGGATCGGGCGACTGGCCAACCTTTCCGGCGTCGCCTGACCCGGGAAAGTCCGCGCCCCTCGCCCGATACACTCTCGGTCTTCGAATCCAACGAAGGTGCCGTCGGTGGCGATGTTCTGGTCGGTGTGCGTGGTGGTGCTGGCGTACTTGCTCGGTTCGCTGAGCTTCGCGGTGATCGTCTCGAAGGCGATGGGCTTGGCTGACCCGCGCTCCTACGGTTCAGGCAACCCTGGTGCGACGAACGTGCTGCGCAGCGGCAACAAGTCGGCCGCGATCGCGACGCTGGCGCTCGATGCCGCCAAGGGCACGCTGGCCGTGGTGTTCGCCACGCTGATGGCGGATCGCCTCGGATTCGGCGACGGCACCGTCGCGCTCGCGGGCTTGGCCGCGTTCCTCGGGCACCTGTATCCGGTGTTCTTCCGCTTCCGGGGCGGCAAGGGCGTGGCCACCGCCGCCGGGGTGCTGTTCGGCTTGAATCCGTGGGTGGGCCTGGCCAGCCTGGCCACGTGGCTGGCGGTCGTCTTGCTCAAGCGCTATTCGTCGCTGGCGTCGCTGGCCGCCGCGGCGCTCGCGCCGGCGTATGTCGAACTCCTGCATGGCGGCGCCCGGCTCGCCGTGTCGGTGGCCGCGATGGGCGTGCTGCTGTTCTGGCGTCATCGAGCCAACATCTCGAAGTTGCTGAACGGCACGGAGGCCAAGCTGGGCAGCCAGGCCGACAAGCCCGTTCCCGACGCCCGTTTCCCTTAAAAACTTTCCTGAAGATATTCCATGAGCAAGATCGAACGATTCGACGTCGGTGCCCGCCTTTCCGACATGGCCGTCCACGACGGCGTCGCCTACCTCGCGGGCCAAGTGCCCGCCGACGCGACGCAGGACATCACCGGCCAGACCGCCCAGGTGCTGGGCGCGATCGACGCGTTGCTGGCGCGCGCCGGCTCCGACAAATCACGCATCCTGATGGCGCAGATCTTCCTGGCCGACCGCGCCGATTTCGCCGGCATGAACCTCGCGTGGGACGCGTGGGTGGCTGCCGGCGACGCGCCGCCGCGCGCGACGGTGGTCGCCACGCTCGCCAAGCCGGAGTGGAAAGTCGAGATCGTCGTCACCGCAGCCGCCGGTCTCGGCTGAGCGTTTCAGATCCCCAACGATTCGACGTTGCCGCGCCCTTCGCGCACCACCACCGGATCGCTGCCGCTCAGGTCGATCACAGTCGTCGGTTCCCGCGGGCACGCGCCGGCGCACACGATCGCCTGGATGCTTTTCTCGAAACGCGCGCGGATCTCTTCCGGGTCGTTCAACGGTTCGGTTTCGCCCGGAGGGATCAACGTGGTCGCGAGCAGCGGCTCGCCGAATTCCTCGAGCAGGCACTGCAGCACCTTGTGATCGGGGACGCGCAGGCCGATCGTCCGCCGCGACGGATGCGACACCCTGCGGGGCACCTCGCGCGTCGCGTCGAGGATGAACGTGAACGGTCCCGGCGTGGCCAGCTTGAGCAGCCGATACTGGCGGTTGTCGACGCGCGCGTAATTGGCCAGCTCCGACAGATCGCGGCACAGCAGCGTCAGGTGGTGTTTTTCGTCGACGTCGCGCACGCGGCGCAGCCTCTCGACCGCGGCCTTGTCGTCGAGGTGGCAGACCAGGGCGTAGCTCGAATCGGTCGGCACGGCCGCGAGGCCGCCCTCATGCAGGATCTGCGCGGCCTGGCGCAGCAGCCGCCGTTGCGGGTTCTCGGGATGGAGTTCGAAGAACTGGGACATGGGCCATTGTTGCAGCGCGGCTGCGGCCGTTTCGTCGCTGACGACGTCGAGCGGCTGCGTTGGCGGCTGGGGCGGCGAGAGGCGTTGCCGACGCCACTTTCCGGCGAACGGCGTGCCCGGGCGTGCGCACCGGATCGGCACGGCCTGCGCGGAGCGACCGACGCGGCGCGAAGCCGGCGGGATCGCGGCGCGGCCCGGGGCGGCGTTCGACCGGCGGCTCCGGTGCGATTCAGGGAACGGCCGGGTCGTCGAATCCGTCGGCACCGACCCAGCGCGACCACACCGGCGTCAGCCGGGCCGGGAGGGCCTGCCGGCCCGGCAGCAGGCCGAGGTCGAGCCGGCTTTCGCCGGGATCGTGGAAATCGCTGCCGCGCGAGGCGAGCATGCCGAACTCGAGCGCCATCTCGGTGTATTTGGCGACGTCGCCCGCGTGGTGGCTGCCGGTCACGATCTCGATCGCCTCGCCGCCGTGCGCCTGGAACTCGGAAAACAGCGCATATTCCTCGGTCGGCGTGAACTTGTAGCGGCCCGGATGCGCGATCACCGCCACGCCGCCCGCGGCGCGGATCCAGCGCACGGCATCCCCCAGCCGGGCCCAGCGATGTTCCACGTACCCGGGTTTCCCTTCCGTCAGGTAGCGGCGAAAGACCGTGTGCATGTCGGGCGCCACGCCGCTGTTGATCAGGAAGCGGCCGAAATGGGTGCGCGAAACCAGGACGGGGTTCGGCGCCAGCGCGATCGCGCCTTCGTAGGCGCCCCGGATGCCGATGGCGGCCAGGCCGTCGCCCATCTGTTTGGCGCGCGATTCGCGGCCCGCCCGCACTTCGGCGATGCCCTCGGCCAGGTCGCCGTTGGACGGGTCGATGCCCAGGCCGACGATGTGGACGGTGGCGCCGGCGAACGTCACCGAGATCTCGATGCCGTCGATGAAGTCCAGCCCGAGCTCGGCCGCCGCGGCGCGCGCTGCGGCCAGGCCGCTGAGTTCGTCGTGGTCGGTCAATGCCCACAGCTCGACGCCGTTCGCCTTCGCACGGGCCGCGAGCGCGGAGGCGCTCAAGGTGCCGTCGGAGGCGGTCGAGTGGCTGTGGAGGTCGGCGTTCAGGGAGTGCACTGCAGCAATTTTAACGGCTGGGCGTCGAACCTGGGCCGGCGCAACGGGGCGAAACCCTGCCAATTCGGGGGATCTCGGGGCGCGGGCGCCGATCGCGCGCCGCCGGCCGCCCGACGGATGGCCTACCATGGCCCCGCGCACGACGAGCGCGCTGCAACCCCAGGCCATGCACGGACTTCATCTGATCGCCGATCTGCGCGGCTGCGCCGGCGACGTCGCGCTCGACGATGCGGAGGCGTTGCGCGGGCTGTGCCTTGGCGCGGTCGCGCAATGCGGCCTGCGCGCGGTGGGCGACCTGTTCCATCCGTTCGTCGACGGCGACGGCGTCGCCCAGGGCGTCACGGGGGTGGTGCTGCTCGTCGAATCCCATCTGGCCGTGCACACGTGGCCGGAGCTGCACGGCGTGACCGCCGACGTCTACGTCTGCAACCTGGGCGCCGACAACTCCGCGCGCGCCGAGGCGGTGATGGCGCGGCTGGTCGAGGCGTTCAACCCGGGCGTGCGCCGGATCGAGCGCGTGCTGCGGGGTTGATTCGGCGCAAGGCGCCGGGACGACGGCCGCCGCGCTCAGCGCAGCGTGACCCGCAGCGGCCCGATCGGGGCGTCGAAGTCGGCCTGCCAAGTCTCGCCCGGCGCGATGGGCTGCGCATCGGTCCAGGTGCCGGTGGTGACGACGTCGCCGGCCTTCAGCGGTGCCGCGCCCGGAACGCGGGGCATGTCCTGCAGGAAGCGCCGCAGCGCATGCAGCGGGCCGTCCAGCACGTTCGTGCCGACGCCGTCGGCCTTCGGGACGCCGCCCTCCGACAGCCGCACCGCGGCGCCCGCCAGCCGCGCCGCGAGCGACTCCCCGTTCGGGGCCGCGTAGCGCGCCGGCGTGCGGCGGCCGACGATCAGGCGGGCGTGCACCGCGCTGTCGGCGATGGTTTGCGCGGGCGAGTAGCGCCAGTCGGGGGCGTGCGCCTGCACGATCTCGAAGCCCGGCGCGATCCACGCGATGCAGTCGGACAGTTCGTCGAACGACGCGCCGGCCGGAGGCACGCGCTCGAAACCCACGACGATTTCCGGTTCGAGGCGCGGCAGTTTCGCGTGGCCGAGCGCGACCTCGGCATGGCCGTCGCAGAAGGTCAGGGTGGTGTCGTGCAGCGTGCCCCACATCGGGCCCGCGACGCCCATCCGATCCCAGTTGCCGCGATTCGTCCAACCGATCTTGTAGCCCGCGACGCGCTCGCCCCGCCTTTCGCGCAATTCGCGCACCGCCAGCGCGAGGCCGTAGCCGTGCGCCAGGTCGCCCCCCGCGGCGACTTCGTGATCCGCGGGCCAAAATTCGCCCGAGTCGAAATGAGCCAGCAGGGTCTGGGGGGTCATCGGGTCAGTCTAGCATCCGCGGCAAGGGTCCTCGGCCGCGCCGGCGGCTTGGATCCGGCCGTGAACGGGCCGTCCCCACCGCACCTTGAGCAAATGGTCGGTCTCGCCCTTCTCGACCTCCACCACGGTGTCCAGGGCCTTGACCATTTCGGCGGAGTTCGGGTGTCCGTGGTCTGTCGGATCGAGGGTCGGATCGAGGCGCCCGCGGGCTGGTCATCTTCCGCCTGGGGTCACCGATGCGGCCGCGCGTTCGCCGGCCGCCGTCCCGAGGGCGAAGGCTTCCTCGAACACCGAGTACGCCGCCAGGTCGGCGTGCGCGAAGCTGACGCGCTTCGCGCTGAGCGGCACCGCCGCGAGCGCCGCGCTCGAGCGCATGCCGACGGCGGGGATCGCCATCGCGTGGCCATGGCGGATGAGGTCGACCTGCTGCAGCCGCTGCGGCAGGTCCGGGTGCACGGCGCGCAGCTCCTCCAGGATGCGCCGCGTCGCGTCCTGCCATGTCATCTGCAGCAACGCGGGCCGATCGGCGTCGGGCAGCGCCCAGTAGGCGGTCAACACCCGCTCGCCGACGACCGGCCCGAGACTCTGATGCTGCGCGTCGACATAGCCCAGCGACGCGCCGCCGTGGATCACGTTGTCCCACGACAGCGGGGCGCCGACCCGGTCGAGCGGCAGCTTGTCCAGGCGCAGGTTGGCGACGAACCACGGCGCGTGGCGCTGCCGGCGGGCGGCCTGCGCCAGCGCGTCGGGCGGGGCGGCGAGCAGGCGCGACGCGATGAACAGGGGCACGGCGACGACGACGTGCCGCGCTTTCCAGCGCTCGGTCGCGCCGAGGCCGTCCGGATCGTCCGCGAACGCCCAGGCGTCGATGCCGTGGAGCCCCTCGTCGATCCGGAACACCGCGCGCCGGGTCGAGACGCGGTCCGCGAACGGCGCGCGCAGAGCCCGCGCGAGCGGCGCGTTGCCGTCCGGCCAGGTGAGCAGCGGCTCGCGCTCGTTCGCCTCGTCGCCCGGCGCGCCGAAGCCGTGGCGGCTCGAGAAGTAGTGCACGCCGGCCCACGCCGACACGGTGGCGCTGCCGGCGCCGTAGTCGTCGCGGCAGCAGTAGTCGAGGTAGGCCCGCGCCAGCGGGTCGACGATGCCTTGCGCCGTCAGCCAGTGGGCGAAGGTCTGGCCGTCGAGCGCGTCGTGCGCCGGCGTCCACGGCGCGCGATGCGTCGGAGCCGCGAAGCCCAGGGCCTTGCCTGTCCGCGAGATCGCTTTCGCCAGCAGCCGGTACTGCGCTTGCGTGGGCGAATCGCGGGGCGCGTCCGGCAGCAGGCCGTCTTGCCAGCGGTCGCCGATGAACAGGCGTTCCTGCGGGCTGTGGCACAGCTGGCGCTCGTCCCAGCGCAGGCCGGCGGCGCTCCGTTGCGCGAGCCCGATCTCGACGAGCCAGTCCTGGATGTCGGGGGCGCTGGCTCCGGGCAGCGGCAGGTAGTGCGCGCCGAGCGGGCAACGCAGCCCATGCATCGCGTGGCCGCGGCTGTTGCCGCCGGCGTCGGCTTCGAGCTCCAGCACCGCGAAATCGCCGATGCCGGCGCGTTGCAGCGCACGGGCCGCCGCCAGGCCGGCGATGCCGGCGCCGACCACCAGCACGTCGCAGCGCCGCTCGCGGGCGCCGGCGGGCGGGCGCGCGGCGGCGTCGCGCACGCGAT
>JBEVLR010000027.1:0-16039 GCA_040509075.1 Burkholderiaceae bacterium
TTATCGATGATGAATCGGCACCGATCAATTCAAGACATATTGGTGCACGAGGATTGGCATAAACCATGCGCAAACCCCTGCACGGATGCGCAAGCGGTTGTGCAAAATAACATTGGCTCACATCCGTTAAGCGCCGGCTGGTACCTAATCCAGCCTTCCCTCGAAGCATTCGCGATCGATCCTTAGGAATGCGACGGGTTCCAGCGCTTGATGCAGCGATCGGGCTGTCCGTGGAACTGCGGACGGCAAATTCAATTTCAGTGAACCACTACACGAATCCCACATTTTTCCCAGCCGTGGAATGTGTCGATTCCGCGAAAACATGCAACGCTGCGGCGCGACATTTGCAAGGGCGCGCCTGGCCCGCGCCTGCGGCCGCGCCGTGAAAAGAATCCATGCGAGAACTTGTCCAGATTTCCCGACGACGCACCACCTCAATCCGTTTCCGCCATCGCCGAAAAATTCGCAAGACGGTTCGAAAGGACTGCCTTTCTTGACGTGACGCGGCAACCGGCTGCTGCGGCCCCGACCCCCTCACACGTCGTTACAAACACGACTCAAAGCGATTCCGAGCGGACCGAAGCAACTCGTGACGTCCCCCGCCCCAGCCGCCCTCCAATCCATTCGGCGCCCCCGCCGTATCTTGCGAATCAAGTGAAAATCGACATGTCTTCTCCCATCGTCACATCTCGCATGACGACCAGCCTCGCGTTGCTTCTCGCCACGGTCGCCATCACCGCCTGCGGCGGCGGGAACACCGACTCGGCATCGACCCCGTCTTCCCTCTCCTCCGGCAATCCGAGTGCCAGCACCGAGAGCCTCGTCGGCAACGCCGCGACGACGGGCGAAGACACTCCGGATCCCACGATGTCGACCACCAACGACACCGGGGCGTCGACGCTGACGACCACCGCCTCGGAAGAAACTGCCGACTCGGGCGCGACGATCCAGGCCGTTTCCGGCGCGACCGCAGGCTCCGATTCGGCGCCGGCCAAGACGGCGACGGCGACGCCGGCCAAATCGACATCGACGACCGTGGCGGCCGCCGTTGCCGAGACGGCGACTTCCACCGTCTCGGCCGCGGTGCCTTCGGCGGCGGCGGCCGTGGGAAGCGGGGCCAAGACGGCCACGGCGCCGTCGACGTCCACCGGCGGCGCCGCGGCGGACGTGGTGCCCCGTCCCGCCCACAACACCGGCACCGGCTTCTACGTCGTCGGCAGCAAGCTGTACGACAACACCGGCCACGAGTTCCGCATCCGCGGCGTCAACCGCGTCCATTGGGACCAAGGCGCCTCGGCCACCGGCATCCCGTTGAGCGGCGCCAACACCGAGCGGATCCTGCTGAATTTCACGCGGCCGGCCTCGTCCAACCTGGCGCTCGTCAACAGCCAGATGATCGGCAAGGGCGTCGTGCCGATGCCGGGCAACTGGAACGCCACCTGCAAGACCGACGCCGCGTCGCTGCAGGCCATCGTCGACACGTGGGTGGCCCAGGCCTCGGCGTGGACCTCGATCGACCGCTACTCCATCATCAACATCGCCAACGAATGGGGCCCGTCCAACAGCGCGGTCTGGCGCGACGAATACATCAAGGCCATCGCCCGGATGCGCGCGGCGGGCTACAACGGCACGCTCTCCATCACGTCCGGCGGATGCGGCCAGGACCAGGCCGACCTGGTCAAGTACGCCCAGGCGGTGTTCGACTCGGATCCGCAGAAGAACGTGATCTTCGACCTGCACGTCTACGGCCATTTCTACGCCACCGTCACCGCCGCCTGGCAAAGCGCGCTGGCGCCCGCTTCCAAGCAGGTCGCCGCGCTGGGACTGCCCGTGATCTTCGGCGAATTCGGGCCGGGCAAGAACATCGGCCCGAGCCCGACGCTGGTCACGCCGCAGACCATCGTCGCCACCGCGGAAACGCTCGGGTTCGGCTGGCTCGCCTGGGCATGGGACGACAACAACCTCGGCGGCTGCACTTCCGACGACAAGTGGTTCAGCATGACCAAGAAGTGCGGCGCGTACACCAAGGAGTCCGACCTGACCGCGTTCGGCCAGCTGATGGTGCCGATGATCAAGAGCCTCGCCAAGCCCGCGCAGATCTTCAATTGAGCCGCGGCGGGCGGGCCGCCCGCCCGGCACGGCCCCGCTCCCGGGCGTACCGTCGACGGCGACGGTCCGCTTTTTCCATGCGGCGCCGGGACGGGGCGGCCGGCGCGCCGCCGCTATCATCGGTCCATGAAGCGCGCGCGACCCACATGACCCGATCCCGCCCCGACTCGATCACCTTCGTCTGCTGCATCGAGCACGGCCGCCTCGAGGATGAAACGCTGCTGATGCTCGAGACGCTGCGCATGAACGGCGGCGCGTTGGCCGAGGCGCGCGTCATCGCGGTGGTGGGACGGCGCGGGGCGCCGCTGGCCGGCGCCACGATCCGGGCGCTGGAACGGTTGGACGTGGAATTGGTGCACGACCGGGCCGCCAATCCTGCGCCCTGGTTCAATTACGCCAACAAGGTCGCCGCGGTGCAGATCGCCCAGGCGCGCGCGACGACGCCGCTCGTCGCATGGCTGGACAGCGACGTGCTGATCGCGGCGGAGCCGCGCGGGCTGCTGCTGCCCGAGGGGATCGATTTCGGCGGACGCTGCGAGTTCCTTCCACCGGCCGTGCACGCCGGCAGCCGATTGCACGTGCCGTATTGGGAACGCCTGTGCGCGCTCGCCGGCGCGAAGCTCGACGACCTGCCGCTGGTACGGATCGACCACCTCGGCGTCGACATCCGCCTCAATTTCAATTCCGGCGTTTTCGTCTGGCGGCGCGGCTCGACGTTCGCGCAGGCCTACAAGGCCTTGTTCGTCGCCCTGCTCGAAAGCCGCCTGGCGCAGCACGACGGCAACTTCTTCACCACCGACCAGGTCATCATCGCACCGCTGCTGCTGGCCAACGGCTTGAGCTGGAAGCACCTCGACCTGGTGGACCACCACATGATCTTCCAGAAACAGCTGGAGGGCCCCGGCGCATCGCCCGACATGTCGCGGTCGCGGGTCGTGCACTATTCGCGCTCGTTGAACCCGCCTTTCCGGCCCGCGTTCCTCAAACGCCTGGAGGCGGAATTGCCGGCCCTGTTCGCCCACTTGCAGGCGCGCGGCCGCGCCGCCGACGAAAAGAAGGGCTTCGCGGCGCGGTGGCTGATCCTGGGGCTCAAAGCCTATCGCAACCTGCGGTGGAAGCTCTACGCCGCCCGCGTGCGACGGGCGCCGCGCGGCGCCTGAAAGCCGGAGGCGAACGGGCCCGCCCGGAACTAGATCGACGGCTGCAAATCCTCCATGGGCTGCAGCGACGCGCTCAGCAAATTCGAGAAACTCGGCTCGAAGCTCGCATCCAGCAGGCCGCCTCCCGGCGCCGTATCGCGCACCTGCAGGCGCAAGCCTCCATCCTGGAAATAGCCGAGGTCGAATATGAAACGTTTGAGTCCTCCCGGCGCCTCCGGCAAGGTCAGCTGGATCCTGCTGTTTTCGCCTGGAAGAGGGGGCACTGCCCGTCCGCTGCCCAATCGCAGGCGCGCAAATGCCCATCCGAGGAGGCCAAGCGCCTGCCGGGCCGACGCATGCGCATCGGCGTTCGGCGACCGGCCGATCAAAACTGCATAGGCGTCCGGACTCGGCGGCTTGAGCCACTTGAAGTGGCCGGACGAAATCTGTGCGTCGCTCCCGGAGCTGATCGTCATGGCGATCGACGGGCTCGCGGGCGCCCCGCCGCCAGGGCTGAATTGTTCCGACAGGTAGACGACGTAATCGGGTCCTGCCGCTTGGTCGCCCTCGGGCGCCTTCAGCGGCAACGATTGGTCCAGCATCGGGAATTCGGCCGCCATTGGATGGGCAGGGTCCCTGATCGACATCGCCTTGGTCAGGAGACTGACCACGTTCGCCAAGGCTTCGAACTGCTGCTGGGCCGCGATCGGCGCACGGGTGGTCAGGGCGGTCGCCGGCTGATTGGCGGGTGCTTCGTTGGCGAAGTTGAAGCTTGCGAACAACTCGGCTTGGTAAAGCAGGTCGGTCGCCCGAAAGTTCCAGCCATGGGCGCCGAAGCCCAATTCGGCAATCAAACGGGCAGGCCTGCCTGCGGCTTCCGGCACTTTGATTCTGATCCTGCGATCTTCGCCCTCCTGTCTAGGAAGTTCCTCGCCGCTGCCGGATTCCAGTTTCGCGAAGACCATTCCCATCAGGACGATGGCCTGCCGGGCCGGCGCCTGCGTATCGGACTCCATCGGCCTGCCCGTCACTTGGGCATACGCATCATCGCTCGGCGGCTGGCTGAGCCATTCGAAACAGCCCGACATCGCCTGATGGATCCTCGTCGCCAGGACATGCATGGCGATCACCGGCCGGGCATTGCGAAGCGCGGGATCCGGGTTGTCGGAAATTCCTATTTCGTGCCACAGATTGACGACATAGTCGGGATGGGGCGCTTGCCCCGTGAACCGGGCGTTCTGGGGGGTGCCTTGCGCCGCCAGGGACAAGGGTTCACCCAGCACGTGGACCGGCGCCGATCCCGGGTGGGCGCCGCCGCTCATCCGAACCGTCAGCATCACGGCCGCGTCCTTCAACATGTTCATGTGCGTGCGAAACATCATCGGCAAGCCGCTCAGCAATTCGCGCGCCGGCGTGGCGGCGGGCGCCAGATCCACGCCGGTTCCGCGCCATGCCGGCGCGGTGATGTGGCGCTCGATGCCGAAAATTTGGGGCAGCGTTCTGCCGGACGATGATTCGTTCATCGGCAGGGTTTGAGCCCGTTGCCGCGAATCCGAGAACATCACAGGCGGTGTCGAAGAATTGTCTATACGGTCAGCGGGCATGGAATCTCCTGGAATGTCGATTCCTGATGATTTCAAAGGCACCCTATCGCGCCTTCACGCCTTCCGAAGAAATCGCCGGAATTGCGAATTCATCGCCGCCGAGGGCGCGCGGATGACCACGATTACGAAGCGGGAATGGCTGCATCGATCGCTCGATGCATCGAATTTCCCGAACGCGCGTTCTGCGATCGGCGGGTCAGCGCGTGGGCTTGACGCAAACGAGCAGCAGCGACTTCCAGGCGTCGAGGTAATCGGGCTTGGCCTCGACCGCGCGCCATGCGGTGCGAAAGGCCCGGCCGCGGCGCCCTTCCCCCAGCGCGCGCCACGCCTCGCCGACCAGCAATTGCGCCATGTGCAGGCCGGCGTCGTCCGCGCGGCCGGCCGCGCCCTGCGCATCGGGCAGCGGCACGGGCTCGCCCCGCATCAGCGCATCGGCGCCCGTCCGCAGGCGATCCTGCGCCATCTGGCGGGCGGTGGCTTCGAAGAACCGCCGCAGCACCGACGCCTGGTTGTGCGTGATCGAAGCGTCGTGCAAGCGGTAGAGGTAGGCATCCGCCGGCAAGAAGCCCACCGGGCCGGCCGTGGCCAGGCGCAGCTGGAAATCGATGTCTTCCGCCGTTTCGAAAAAGCTCCGGAAGACGCCGATCCGCGCCACCGCGTCGCGGCGGAACGCGAAGGTGCACAGATGCGTGCGCAGGCGGCCGTCCAGCAACTGGGGAGCGATATCGTCGTCGTCCGCGCGCGCAGGCCGGATCTGCGGCGCCGCAACCGCCTGCCCCTGCGGGCTGATCATGGAAAACGGCCCGCAAACCGCCACGAAGCCGGGACGGCGCGCCAGCCAGTCCACCTGCATCGCGATCCGGCCGGCGGGGTAGAGATCATCGGCGTCGCAGCGCATCAGCAACGAACCGGTCGCGTGTTCGAAGCCGCGGTTCAGGCAGGCCGAGATGCCGCTGCGGGGCCCGTCGACGAGCCGGATCCTGTCGTCGGCCAGACCGATGACGAATTCCCGGCTGCCGTCGGTCGAGCCGTCGTCGATGACGATCAACTCGAGCCGGACGCGGCGCTCCGCCAGGATCGACGCGATCGCCGGGCCGAGGAACCGCCCGGCATCGCGCATCGGCATCAGCACGCTGACGTCGACGGCGGACGGGCCCGCCGCGTCGAAGGGCGCGTCGCGGCCGCCGCGGTCAGGCAACTTGTTTTCCCCGCGCCGGCTTGAGCAGCGCGACGCCCAGCAGGCGCCAGCCGTCGCCGAGGCCGGGCGCGATGGCGATCGCCTTCGCGCCGTAGACGACCGCGGTGCGGCGAAAACCCGCCTCGCGCGCCATCCAGCCGTACTGCAGCGCGAAGCGCAGCCGGGACGCCTTGTCGTCGGTCGGGCGCCAGGCGTCGCCGGCTTCGAAGCCGATGTCGGCGACACCCCGCCGCCGCCAGGCTTCCTCGCAGGCCCGCCGGCCGGCGGCGCGCTGGCGCCCCTGCGCCGCCAGCCCGCTGATCGACCCGGTGTGGACGCGGTAGCGCAGGACCGGCTCGGCCAGGTTGGCCAGCTCGCCGAGTTCTCCGAGACGCAGCCACAGGTCCAGGTCTTCGGCCGGATAGAAATCGGCCCGGTAGCCGCCGATCTCGCGCAGCGCCCCGGCGCGGATCATCGCCGTCGGATGGCAGATGCTGCCGTGGCCCCGGAGCGCCTGCCGCTGGATCCGCTCGTCGTCGGACGGCGGCACGATCGGCGAGATGTCGCGCCCGGCCTGATCCATCAGGATCTGGGCGCCGCCGACGCAGACGACCGCCGGATTCGCGGCCAGGAAATCGACCTGACGGGCGAACCGGTGGGGCAGCGCGATGTCGTCGGCGTCCATGCGCGCCAACAGCGCGCCGCGCGCCATGCCCGCCAGCTCGTTGAGCGTGGCCACCAGGCCCCTGTTTTCGCGCCGCACCACGCGCAGGCGCGGGTCGCGCCGCGCGATCGCCTGCGCGAGTTCGCCGGACCCGTCGGTCGAGCCGTCGTCCAGCACCAGGCATTCGAAATCGCGGAAGGTCTGCGCCAGGATGCTGTCGATCGCCGGCCGCAGGTAGGCGCCGCCGTTGAAGACGGGCAGCAGCACGGAGACCAGCGGGATCGGGGAAGTTTCCTGCATGCGCCGAAAGCGTCGATCGTGGAAGCGGCGCGCCGCGTCAGCGCGGCTGCGCGGCCGCGGCCGCATCGAAGCCGAACCGTTTCGCCTCGGGCAGCGTCTCCTGCAGCCGGGCCAACGCCAGCGCGACGACCCAGACGAGGATCGGCCGCACGATGGACGTCGGCGAGACCGTGAAGACGGCCGCCATCACGGCGACGGTCAGCGGCAGCCACATCCGGCCTTCGCGGCGCGAGGCGGGGTCCGGGTCTTCGGCCCGCGACGCTTCTTTCCACAGCGTGACGCCGAACGGGATCAGGAACAGGCTCAGCCCGAACGCCCCCACGTTGAGCGCGACCACGAGATAGGTGTTGACCAGGTCGATGATGCCCTCGCCCTGCCGCAGGTTCTCCAGGTACGCGAGGTAGTTCGGGACGCCCCACCACGGGCTCTGCTGCAGCAGCGCCAGCGATTCCGTCAGCAGTTGCTGGCGGTAGAGGACGTTGAAATCGGCCGCCTGGTCGGCCCCGGTCGTCGCGCTGACCAGGCCGATGACGGCGTCGCCCAGCCCCGCGGACCAGGCCGACGCCAGCACGGCGCCGCCCGCCAGCATGAGGACCAGGTACTTTTTGCCGCTCAGGAAACGGAGCGCGGCGACGCCGAGCGCCAGCAGCATCGTCGCCAGCAGCGGCCCGCGCCCATAGGTGGCGAGCAGGCCGCCGGTCAGCGACAAGCCCAGGATCGTGTAGGAGTGGGTCTTGATCCGCGGCTTCATCACGAACCACAGCCCGAGGCCGAACATCAGCAGCACCGCCAGCGCGAGCGGCCCGGGGAACGCCGCCTCGGCGCGCAGCCACATCCCTCGCATCAGGCCCGTCGACTGCGCCCACCGCGTGTTGTAGAGGTACTGCAGCTGCGAGTAGAGGTAATGCCCGGACGCCGACTCCGCCATGCCGACGAACGATTGGTAGGTCGCGCCGAACAGGATCATCCCCATCGCGCGCCGCCGCGCGTCGGCGGCCACGCACGCCCGCGTCAGCACGTAATACGGGACGAGCGTGTCCAGGCCCAGACCCAGCCCCTCCCGGACGATCACGGTGAGCGCCTGGCCGCCGTAGAGGTAGAGCATCCAGTAGGCATAGAAGAGCCCCGTCGCGACGTCGCAGGCGACGAGCCAGGACGGCTTCCTGCGCTGGCCGCGCCGATTGAACAGCCGGACGGCTTCCGGCGCCAGCAGGAAGATCTCGAGGATGCGCGGCGCGTTGAGCGACAGGATGTCCTTGATGGGGCCGATGTTCTGCAGCTCCATGCCCATCGGCGGACAGATGCACACGAGCAGCGCGTAGGCCGGCAGCCGGCCGGCGCCGTGGCGGCCGAACAGGTTCGACAGCATCAGCGCCCAGATCGGCAGCAGCACGAAGAAGAAGGGCACCTTCACCGCGAAGCAGGAGACGAACAGCGTTCCGGCGATCCCGATCCAGCCGGTCTTCATGTCGTGGGGCGACACCACCTGCTTCAGGCCGCGCCCAGCGACGATCCGCATCGCGAGCGCGACGATCATGAGCGCCAACATGATCTTGACGGCGTAGACGATGTTCATGGATGCTTCCTGGGGCGCGCGACGGCGGGGACGCCGACGGCGGTATGGTCGTCCGGGATGTCGGTGACCACGACCGCGTTGGCGCCGATCCGCACCCGGTGTCCGATCCGGATCGGCCCCAGCAGCTTCGCGCCGGCGCCGATGTCGACGTCGTCCCCGATGATCGGCGCCACCGGCTCCTCGACCCGCACCAGGCCGACGACGACGCCGTTGCGGATGCGGCAACGCGCCCCGAAGCGCGCGTAGCCGCTGATGACGATGCCGCCGAAATGGTCGATCACGAAACCGGGCCCGACCTCGGCCTCGCACGGCAGCTCGATGCCCGTCAGGATCTGCACGAGCTTGTAGAGGACGTGGTAGACGAGCGAGAAGGCCTTGCGCAGCCACAGCGGGCGCACGCCGTAGCGCCAGCGGCCGTAGCGGTAGACCGCCATCGCCCAGAAGCCCTGGGCGCCCCAGCGGTTGCCGTGCGCGCGAAGGTCGGCGCGGATGTCGTCGAACATGGCGGTCAACGGGTCGGCCGCCGGCCGAGGCCCGTGCGCCCCGCCAGCCCGAACAGCGCCCCGATGCGGCGCAGGTGATACCGCGCCGCCGCGCCGCGCCCGCGCAGCGCCGACTTGAAGGCGAGGAGCGCGTCCGCCGCGGTCTCCAGCGCCACGTGCCGCAGCAGGCCGGCCAGGCCGGCGTTCTTGCGGAAATACAGCAGCCCGCTCTCGATCTGCAGGATCTCGACCTGGCGCCCCGAGGTCGAGATCGCGCTGTCCTTGCGCGCGCTCTCGCCGCCGATGTGGACGACTTCGGTGTGCGGGTAGAACGCCACCCGCCAGCCGGCGCGCTTGGCCGCCAGGCAGTGGTCGACTTCCTCGTAGTACATGAAGAACCGCGGGTCGAACAGGCCCACTTGCCCGACGACCTCGGAGCGCACGAGATAGAAGCAGCCCGGCACCCAGTCGCAATCGCGCACCGTCCGGTGGTCCCAGTCCATGTCGTCGACGAGCCGGCCCGGCAGCCACTTCGACAGCCCGGTGCGGGTCAGGAACAGGTTCCAGGCCGTGGGGAAGTAGCGGCAGCTCGGTTGCAGCGCGCCGTCGCGTCCGACCAGCCGCACGCCGAGGATGCCGCAATCGGGGTTCGCGGCCATGTAATCGAGCGTCAGGCGCAACGACTGCGGCGGCACGAAGGCGTCGGTGTTCAGCAGCAGCAGGTAGGGCGTGCGCACGGCCGGCAGCGCCAGGTTGTTGGCGCGCCCGAAGCCGACGTTCTGCGCGGATCGGATCAGCGTGACCTCGGGCGCGTGTTCGGCCAGATGCTCGGCGGAGCCGTCGCGCGACGCGTTGTCGACGACGATCACCTCGCCGCCGCCGATCGCCGCCTGGGCGGCGCGCAGCGCGCCGAGGCACTCGTCCAGCAGCTCTTTCGTGTTGTAGCTGACGATCAGCGTGGTCAGCAAGGGTTTCGCAATCGAGTTCAATGGGGCTTCCCGTGAAGCGCGAATTGTGCCCCATGCCACAATCGGCCGCGCCCATGAAAGTCACCTTCCTGTCGCCCCCGTTGAACCTGTCCGGGGGCAACCGCGTCGTCGCGATCTATTCCGACTACCTGCGCTCCCGCGGGCACGAGGTGCTGGTCGTCTCGCCCCCCCACGCGACCCGCTCCCGCGCCTGGAGCGCGCTGCGGCGCTACGGCTTCTCGCGGCCGGCGCTGAAGGCGCAGCCGCCGTCGCATCAGGATGCCGTGCCGGTGGCGCGCCGCTTGTTGAGCCGCGATCGCCCGATCCGCGACGCGGACCTGCCGGATGCGGACGTCCTCGTGGCCACGTGGTGGGAAACCGCGCTGTGGGCGCGCAAGATGCGGCCTTCGAAAGGACGCCCGGTCTACTTCGTCCAGCATCACGAAGTGTTCGACTTCATGCCCAAGGCGCTGGTCGAATCGACCTACCGGCTGCCGATGCAGAAGGTGGTCGTCGCGTCCTGGCTGGCGCGCGAAATGGCGCAGCGGTACGGCGACTCCGGCAGCATCGTGGTGCCCAACGCGATCGACCCCGCCCAGTTCTTCGCCGCGCCGCGCGCCAAGCAGCCGCGGCCCACCGTCGGAACGCTCTTCCACGAGGCGAACTTCAAGGGCTTCGACGTCGCGCTCGACGTGCTGTCCAAGGTTCGCGCGCAGCGGCCCGACCTGCGCGTCATCGCGTTCGGATCGGCGGAGGCCCAGCGCTACGGCGCGCGGCTCGAAGGCATCGAGCTGGTCATCCGGCCGGAGCAGGACGCCATCCGCGAGCTCTACTCCCGCTGCGACGTCTGGCTGAGCTGCAGCCGCTCCGAAGGGTTCAACCTCACCGCGATGGAAGCGATGGCCTGCCGCACCCCCGTGGTCTCGACCCGCACCGGCTGGCCGGAAGAAGCGGTCGTCGCGGGCGTCAACGGCGCGCTGGCGGACGTCGACGACGCGGACGCGCTGGCGCACGCCGTCCTGTCCATCCTCGCCCTTCCCGCGCCGGCGTGGGAAGCGCTGTCCGAGGGCGCCGCCCGCACCGTGGCCGGATCGAGCTGGGAGGCCTCCGCCGCGCAGTTCGAGCGCGCGCTGCTGGCCACCCTGTCCTGAACAACGGCGGCGCCCGCGCGCCGTCTCGAACGACCGCGTCGCGGCACCCGAACATGATCGGAAAACACCTCCTCCCGTTGACGTTGGGCATGGCGATCGCCGCGGCGCCCGCGCCCCCCGCCGCCGCCGCGCCGCGCTGGACGAGCACGCTGAACGAAACCACCGGCCTGCCCATGCTGCAGGCCTCTGGAACGTCGACCTTCACCGCCTCCTTCGCGTTCTGGGGCCCCAACTGGTCCTGGGCGAACCTGGCGCCGGCGGTGCGCAAGACGGGCGACGGCAAATACCAGGTGAGCGGCCGCAACGCCGCGCTCGGCGTGACGATGACCGACGACGTGGCCCGGGGGGCCGACGGCGCCTGGACGTCCGATTTCCTTTTCCAGGACGGCGCGGGCCTGCCCTCGGTCAGCGGCGGCGGGATCGTTTTCCGCTTCGCGCTGGAGCAATGGGCGCCGATGTTGGGCGAGCCCGAGCTGCTGCCGGACAACCAGGGCTGGCGCTGGGGCCGCGGCGGCGGCCCGCAGGTGGAGATGCGCTTCGATCCGCCGCTGGCCGCGGCCTACTTCGAGCAAGGCGACAAGTCCCAGCTGCGGGCCTTCTTCTTCAACGACAAGATCCCTCCCGGCGACCTGCGGCACCGGATGACCTGGGTGGTCAAGGGAGGCGTGGAAAACCGCGCCACGCTGGGCGAGCGGCTCAACGGCAAGACGGCGCCGGCGGCTTGGCCCGTCGACGCGCTGTCCAACGCCGGCCCGCTGCCGGACCTGTCCTTCCTGAACGACGGCGACAAGCCGGCCGGCAAGCGCGGCCCGGTGCACGCCGCCGACGGCGCGCTCGCCTTCGCGGACGGCACGCCCGCGCGGTTCTGGGGCGCGAACGTCACGGCGTATGCGCTGTTCTCCACGCCGCGCGACGACGTCCGGCGCCAGGCGGCCCGGCTGGCGTCGCTGGGCTACAACCTGGTGCGCATCCACCACATGGATTCCGGGTGGGTCGGCTTCAACGTCTTCGGCCAGCGCGCGGCGCTGAAGGACACGCAGACGCTGGACGAGAAGGCGCTCGAGCGCCTGGACTGGTGGATCAAATGCCTCGAGGACGAAGGCATCTCGGTCTGGCTCGACCTGCACGTCGAACGGCAGCTGCGCGCGGGCGACCGCATCGACGCGTTCGACGAGATCAGCAAAGGCAAGGACACCGCCGGCCTGAAGGGCTTCAACTACGTCAATGCGTCCATACGGCAGGCGATGAAGCGGTTCAACGAAGCTTATCTCGGGCACCGGAACGTCTTCAACGGCTTGGCTTACAAGGACGACCCGGCGGTCGTGGGCGTGCTGCTGACCAACGAGAACGACCTCACGCAGCATTTCGGGAACGGCTTCCTGCCGGACAAGAAGGTTCCCTGGCACGGCAAGGTCTACATGGACGCCGCGGCCGCGTTCGCCGGGGCGACGGGGCTGCCCAAGGACAAGGTCTGGCGCAGCTGGGAACCGGGGCCGTCGAAGATGTTCCTGAACGATCTCGAGCACCGGTTCGACATCGAGATGATGGCCGACCTGCGCAAGAACGGCGCGCGGATGCCCGTGGCGACGACGAGCACCTGGGCCAACAACCCGCTCTACTCGCTGCCGTCGCTGACCACCGGCGACCTGGTCGACGTGCATTCGTACTCGTATTACGGCGCGCTGGAGAAGAACCCCGCGTACACGCCCAACATCGCCGATTGGCTCGGCGCGGCGCACGTCCTGGGCCATCCGATGTCGGTGACGGAATGGAACGCCGACCCGTTCCCGACGCAGGATCGCCACGTGCTGCCGCTGTACATCGCGGCGACGGCTTCGCACCAGGGCTGGGACGCGCTGATGCACTTCGCCTACACGCAGGAGCCGACCTCCGCCAACCATCCGTCGAACTGGAACAGCTACAACGATCCGTCGCTGCTCGCGATGATGCCCGCGGCCGCGCTGCTGTTCCGCGAGCGCCATGTCGCCGAGGCGACGACCACGTACGTGTTCGACCCGGGCGCGGACGCGCTCTACGGCAAGGCGATCTCGGCGGCGAACTCCGTCGCGCTGCGCACGGCGATCGAGCGCGGGAAGCTGCTGATCGCGATGCCGCCTTCGAAGGAGCTGCCCTGGCTGCGGACGAAACCGGCGCCGCGCGGCGCGGTCGTCCTGCGCGATCCGGGCCAGTCGCAGTTGCCCGCGGACGCGGCGCAGGCGAGCTCCGACACCGGCGAGCTGGTGCGCAACTGGGACGACGGCGTCTTCACGATCGACACGCCGCGGACGCGGGCCGCGATGGGCTGGATCGGCGGCCGGACGATCGCGCTGCCGGACGTCTCGATCGCGATGGAGACCCCCAACGCGTCGGTGGCCGTGCAGAGCCTCGACGGCAAGCCCATCGAAGCGTCGTCGGACCTGCTGATCTCCATCGGCACCCGATCGCAACCCCAGGCGAACAACAAGGCGCCGTTCCTCAGCGAACCCGCCGTCGGCGTGCTCAAGATCAAGGCCGTCCCGGGCCTGGAGGCCTCGACGCCGGGCGCCGACGGCGACGCGAGGTGGCCGTCGACCTATCAGTCCGGCGCCTACACCATCCGGCTGGACGGCAAGCTCCCCACCCACTGGCTGGCCTTGCGCAGGGCGAACGCGCCGCCGCGCCGCGCCGCCGCCGACATCAGGTGACCTGACCATGCAAAGCGATCGATCCCCCCTGCGGCGTTTCGATGCCGTCTTCATCATCAATCTGGCGTCGCGCACCGACCGCAAGCGGGAGATGCAGCAGCAGCTGCGGCAGATCGGCGTCGATCCGGCGCTGGCGCCGGTGACGTTCTTCGAGGCGGTCCGCCCCGCGGACGCCGGCGGATTCCCGTCGTTGGGCGCGCGCGGCTGTTTCATGAGCCACCTCGGCGTGCTCCGGCAGGCGCGCGCGGCAGGACATCGAACGATCCTGCTGCTGGAGGACGACGTCAATTTCGCGCGGGATTTCCCGGCCGGCATGCGCGAGCTCGACGCCCGGCTCGACCAGCGCGGATGGGACCTCGCCTATCTCGGCGCGTTGTCCGTCACGCCCGCCCCGGCGCACGCGGGGAAATCCGGCCCGCTGCCGCCCGCGAGCGCCGTGGTCGGATCGCACATGCTGGCCATCGACGCGGGGATCGTCCCCGACTTGATCGATTACCTGGAAGCGATGCTGCGGCGCCCGCCCGGCGACCCGGCGGGCGGCCCGATGCACATGGACGGCGCCTACAATCGCTACCGCCAGTCGCGCCCGGCGCTGCGGACGCTGATCTGCACGCCGCCCCTTGGAACCCAACGGCCGTCGCGCACCGACGTGGCCGCGCTCAAATGGTTCGACCGGATGCCGGCGGTGCGGTCGCTGGTCGCCGGCATCCGCAGGGCGCGGGCCGGTTCGCGTTGATCCGTCGGCCCGTCCAGGCCGGGCAGCCGGGCACGCCTCGTCGGCGCGCAACGCCTCTGGCGCCCGGCCTCGAGGAAATCGCTGCTTATCCCGCCGGCGCTTGCTGAGAGGACGCCTCACTCGCGGCACCGTTGTCCGGCTCCGCGGCGCTGTCTGGAGTTTCCGTCGTTTCCGTTGCACGAACCCAGCGACCGCCCCGATGAAGCCATCCAGTCCGCTGATCCGGTGGCGATAGGATTGGCTGACGGGTAGGCTGCTGCGGCGCGGCGCTCGTCGATTCCTGGCGGCTGCTCGGCGGCGTCTCAAAGCCGACCTGAGTCCCAGGCGTCGACAAATCACCGCCTGCCTGAGCGTTCTCCCGCGATGCCGACCCCGTCGATTGCTTGCCGGATCGAACGCCGGCCAGTTTGCCGGCTGGCGCAACGACGCTTTTGGTCATCGGTTTTTGCGGCAGATAGGACAACTCGAGCTCCGAGCGATTGGAATCATCACTGCTCCCACTCACCGACTGCGTCCCCGAGCCGCGCCGCCGTGGTAGACCTGAATCCATCACCCTTTCTTCGGACTCCGAATCGAATCCGCTTTTATGGAGTTTCCTGTCGATTTCACCGGCTATGAGGTCGTCCATCTCCTCTGGTTTAAAAAATTCGCTGCCGGCTTGAAAGTATTCGAGCCTGGTGACGGCAAGTACGGCGCGGCCAGCCTGCCGCGCCCCGGTGTGATGTTGATCCCGTTCGGCCACGGTTTTTACATGCCTGCGTAAAGGATGCGCCGGTTCCAGTTGAAGATCGTCCAGCAGCGCATGCAGACGCGTCGCCTTCAACAACGGCTCACTGATATCTATAAGAAGTTCGATGATGCGTGAGCGGAAGGCAACGAGTTCCCGATACGAATTGCTTCCCACGGGAAGTTTCGGCCAAGCTTTGTTGGTCGACGCGAACATCTGCCAGCCCCGG
This sequence comes from Burkholderiaceae bacterium, assembly GCA_040509075.1. GTDB lineage: Bacteria > Pseudomonadota > Gammaproteobacteria > Burkholderiales > Burkholderiaceae_C > Scleromatobacter. Next base: position 15,547 of record JBEVLR010000027.1, read on the forward strand.
GCATCGAGAGGCAGGCCTCCGAGGGAATTGAATACCATGCTGGTCGTGTCGGAATCGAATAACTCCTGGAACACGGCTGCCGCATTTTGCCCTGGCGTGTAGTCTCCGTTCCTGTTATTCGATGGAAGCGCGCCGGAGGGCACAAATAAATCCAGGTCCAAATTATCGAAATTAAAACTGATATCCAGATATCGAGAACGCATGGCAATCACCGGCAAAATCCCGAATACTTCTTCGAGTGTGAGCCCCGGCCTTTCCAGCAGCGTGTCCATGCCCGACCCCAGCAGTTTTTGCGGGGTAGTATCTTTAGCCTCTATTTTGTATTGCTTAAATCCAAGAATGAACGCAATTGCGCTTCCAAGCGTGGTTTTTCCTTCTCCGCCCTCGCCAAACGTCAAAAGTAAAGGCGGGCGCAAATTGAGGCCCGACAATTGCTCCAATTGCGCTTCCTTCAATCTCTCTTCAGCATCCTCTGGGAGCTTACCATCCATCA
>JBEVLR010000028.1:0-6427 GCA_040509075.1 Burkholderiaceae bacterium
TGCCGCAGGCGCGCCCGGCGGCGTCGGGCATCTTCGTCTCCCGCGTGCACGGGCTCACGCCCGAGCCGCTGCCGGCCGTGTCCAGCCTGGGCGTGCGGCCCACCATCGAGAAGGCCGGGCGCGTGCTGCTCGAAACGCACTGCCTGGCCTGGCCGCAGGCGCTCGGCAGCGAAAGCGCCTATGGCCGGCTGATCACCGTCGAATTGCTGGAGTGGCTGCACGAAGAGCGCGAATACGGGTCGCTCGCGGCGCTGCAGGCGGGCATCGCGGCCGACGTCGACGAGGCGCGACGCTGGTTCGGGCGCGCCTCGGCCGGCCGCTGACGCCACGACGCTCGCGGCCGCCGCGCGGCGGCGCGATGGCGATCGCCCGCCGGCGGCGGGGATCCGCGCCGCGCCGGTAGAATGACGGCCATGACGCTGCCTCCCGGCTTCCGATTCGCAGCCCGCCGCCGGCCTGCCGCGCTGCGGCGCCAGACCACCCGCGATCGAATCGGCCGTGGGTTCGCCGCGGACTGAGCCCGCGGCCGGCCGTCGCCGCGGGGCGGCTTCCGGGCGCTCCCGGCGCCGCTGCCCGCGTGGGCGGCCCCGGCCCTCCAACGCCCGTCCTCCACGCGCCGCCTCCGGCACGCCACCGCCATGACCGCAGACATCAACGACACCTCGACGTCGCCCCCGGCCGCCGCCGATTACCGCGCGACGCTCAACCTGCCCGATACGCCGTTCCCGATGCGCGGCGACCTGCCCAGGCGCGAGCCCGGCTGGGTCGCGGGCTGGGAATCCGAGGGCCTCTACAAGCGCCTGCGCGACGCGCGCGCCGGCCGGCCGCTGTTCGTGCTGCACGACGGCCCGCCGTACGCGAACGGCCAGATCCACATGGGGCACGCCGTCAACAAGGTGCTCAAGGACATGATCGTCAAGAGCCGCCAGCTGATGGGCTTCGACGCGCAATACGTGCCGGGCTGGGACTGCCACGGGCTGCCGATCGAGAACGCGATCGAGAAAGAGTTCGGCCGCAAGCTGGGCCGCGACGACATGCAGGCGAAGAGCCGCGCGTACGCCACCGCGCAGATCGCCCAGCAGATGGCCGACTTCAAGCGGCTCGGCGTGCTCGGCGACTGGGAGCATCCGTACCGCACGATGGATTTCGCGAACGAGGCCGGAGAAATCCGCGCCTTCAAGCGCGTGATCGAGCGCGGCTTCGTCTACCGCGGCCTGAAGCCGGTGCATTGGTGCTTCGACTGCGGCTCGTCGCTGGCCGAGTTCGAAATCGAGTATGCGGACAAGAAGAGCTTCACCATCGACGTCGGCTTCAAGTGCGCCGAACCGGAACGCCTCGCGGCGGCGTTCGGCCTGCCCGCGCCGCGCGCGGACGCGTTCGCCGTGATCTGGACGACCACGCCGTGGACGATCCCCGCGAACCAGGCGCTGAACCTGAACCCGCAGCTCGAATACAGCCTCGTCGACACCGATCGCGGCCTGCTGCTGCTCGCGTCGGCGCTGGTCGGCCGGTGCCTCGAACGCTACGGCCTGCGGGGCGAGGTGGTCGGCGCCGCGCCGGGGCGATCGCTGGCCGGCCTGAAGTTCCACCATCCGTTGGCGGCCGCCGACGCGGGCTACGACCGCCTGGCGCCCATCCACCTCGCCGATTACGCGACCGCCGACGACGGCACCGGCATCGTCCACTCGGCGCCCGCGTACGGCGTCGACGACTTCAACTCGTGCGTGGGCCACGGCATGAAGCTCGACGAGATCCTGAACCCGGTGCAAGGCTCGGGCGTCTACGCGCCGGAGCTGCCGCTGTTCGGCGGCCAGTTCATCTGGAAAGCCCAGCCGGCGATCATCGACGCGCTGCGCGACGCGGGACGCCTGCTCGCGACGTCGCAGATCACGCACAGCTATCCGCACTGCTGGCGCCACAAGACGCCGGTGATCTACCGCGCCGCCGCGCAGTGGTTCATCCGCATGGACGACGGCGTCGGCGTGTTCACCAAGGACAAGGCGCCGCGCACGTTGCGCCAGACCGCGCTCGACGCGATCGCCCACACGCGCTTCTACCCGGAAAACGGCCGGGCGCGGCTGCACGACATGATCTCCGGCCGCCCCGACTGGTGCATCAGCCGGCAACGCAGCTGGGGCGTGCCGATCCCGTTCTTCCTGCACAAGGATTCGGGCGAACTGCACCCGCGCACGATGGAGATCCTCGACCAGGCCGCCGACATCGTCGAACGCGGCGGCATCGAGGCCTGGAGCCGCGTCACGGCCGAGCAGGTCCTCGGCGCCGAAGACGCGCCGGCCTACACGAAGGGCACCGACATCCTCGAAGTGTGGTTCGACTCCGGCTCGACCTTCTTCCACGTGCTGCGCGGCACGCACCGGGGCACGCCGGAGCGTCCGGGATCCCACGCCGCCGGCCCCGAGGCCGACCTGTACCTGGAAGGCCACGACCAGCACCGCGGCTGGTTCCACTCGTCGCTGCTGATCGCGTGCGCGCTTTACGGCCGCGCGCCCTACAAAGGCCTGCTGACGCACGGGTTCACCGTCGACGCCTCGGGCCGCAAGATGAGCAAATCGCTGAAGAACGGCGTCGATCCGCAGGAAACCAGCGGCAAGCTCGGCGCCGAGATCCTGCGCCTGTGGGTGGCCGCGAGCGACTATTCGGGCGACATCGCCGGCGACGACAAGATCCTCGCGCGCGTCGTCGACTCTTACCGCCGCATCCGCAACACGCTGCGCTTCCTGCTTGCCAACACCAGCGACTTCGATCCCGAGGAGGACGCCGTGCCGCCGCACGACCTGCTCGAGATCGACCGCTACGCGCTCGGCCGCGCGGCCCGGATGCAGGCCGAGATCCTGGCGCACTTCGAGTCCTATGAATTCCACCCGGTGGTCTCCAAGCTGCAGATCTACTGCTCGGAAGACCTGGGCGCGTTCTACCTCGACGTGCTGAAGGATCGCCTCTACACCACCGCGCCGAAATCGCACGCGCGCCGTTCGGCGCAGACCGCGCTGTGGCACGTCACGCACGCGATGCTGCGCTGGATGGCGCCGATCCTGAGTTTCACCGCCGAGGAGGCCTACCCGGTGATCGCGCCGGGCGCGTCGGTCTCGATCTTCACCGAGACCTTCTGGCCGTTGGAGCCCGGCGACGCCGCGCTGCCCGCGAAATGGGAGCGCTTGCGCGCGATCCGCGAGGCGGCCAACAAGGCGATCGAGGAATTCCGCGCCGCGGGCCTGGTCGGCTCGTCGCTGCAGGCCGACCTGGTCATCGCCGCGAACGCCGAGGATCGCGCGCTGCTGGCGACGCTCGGCGACGATCTGAAGTTCGTCACCATCACGTCGAGCGTCGCCGTCGTCGCCGGCGACGAGCTCGCCGTCACCGTCAAGCCGTCGACCGCCGTCAAATGCGAACGCTGCTGGCATTGGCGCGAGGACGTCGGCGCGGACGCGGCGCATCCGACGATCTGCGGGCGATGCACCAGCAACCTGTTCGGGGCTGGTGAAGTTCGTCGCGTGGCGTGACATCGGGCCGCACGGTCGCCGCCGGCGCTCCCTGCCCCCGAGGGGCCCGGCGAATCCGGATCCTTCGCTCCCTCGGGTTGATCGGACGGGGAACGGGCGGCGGCGCCGACAAGCTCTCGACGACGGCTAAAGTAGCCGCCTCCAACCCCCGCATCATTTTTTGAGTTCCATGGCCCGTTCTCCTTCCCGTTCGTCGTCGCGCGGCAGCAGCGGCAGCCCGTCGTTGTGGCTGTGGCTGGGCATCGCGGCCGTGGTCGTGCTGTTCGACCAGTTCACCAAGACGTTGATCGTGGGCGGCTTGCGGCTCGGCGAGGCGCGCCGGGTCGCGTCGTTCTTCGAAGTCGTGCGCTGGCACAACACCGGCGCCGCGTTCTCGTTCCTCTCCGGCTCGTCGGGCTGGCAGCGCTGGTTTTTCATCGGCCTGGCGTTGACCGCATCGGCCTTCATCCTGTGGCTGCTGAAACGCCACGCCGCGCAGCGCCTGTTCTGCTTCGCGATCGCGATGGTGCTCGGCGGCGCGGTGGGCAACGTGATCGACCGCATCCGGCACGGCTACGTGGTCGATTTCATCCACGTGCATTACCTCCGCTTCGACTTTCCCGCGTTCAACCTCGCCGACAGCGCGATCACGCTCGGCGCGATCTGCCTGATCCTGGACGAATTGCGCCGAGTGCGCAGGGGCTAGCGATGCGTCGGCGCCGCCTTGCGATGGCGATGGCGATCTCGGCCACGGCAGCGGTCGCCGCGCCCGCGCCGCCCGCCGGGTTGGCGCAGAACGACCTCGAGGCGATGACCAGCGTCGAGATCCGCGCGGCGATCGCGCGCGGCGCGACGACGATCCTGGTGCCGATCGGCGGCACCGAGCAGAACGGCGCGCACATGGTGCTGGGCAAGCACAACGTGCGCGCGCACCTGCTGGCCGACCGCATCGCCGACAAGCTCGGCAACGCGATCGTCGCGCCGACCGTCGCCTACGTGCCCGAAGGCAGCATCCATCCGCCGGCCGCGCACATGAAGTACGCCGGCACGATCTCGATCCCCGAGGCCGTGTTCGACGGCCTGCTCGAGGCGGCGGCGCGCAGCTTCAGGCAGCACGGATTCAAGGACGTCGTCTTCCTCGGCGATCACGGCGGCTACCAGCCCGAACTGGCGAAGGTGGCCGCCAAGCTCAACCGCGAGTGGGCCGCGGACCCGTCGTGCCGCGTCCACGCGCCGGCCGCGTATTACCGGATCACGCAAACGGCCTATGTCGACGCGCTGAGGGCGCACGGCGTCTCCGAGGCCGAGCTGGGCTCGCACGCCGGCCTCGCCGACACCGCGCTGGCGCTCGCCGTCGATCCGGCGCTCGTGCGCGAGAAGGCGCTCGCCGGCCCGTATCCGCCGGGCGTCACCGGCAACCCGAAGCGGGCGACCGCGGAGCTGGGCGAGCTCGGCGCCGCGCTGATCGTGGAGACGACGGTCGCCGCGATCCGCAGCGAAACGGCCTCCCGGCGATGACCGTCGCGCGCCGGCCAGCGTGCGCGCCGCCGGCGATGCTTCACGAAACTGGCCGACAATCCGGCCCTGGCGGTCCGATCGACGATGGTCGAGCCCGCGCCCCCTTCCCGACACGATCGACGCCCTGCCATGACCTCTTCACTCCGTAGCGCGCTGCCGCTGCTGGCGCTTGCCGCCCTGCCCCATTCCGCCCGCCTCGCCGACGCGCCGGCGCCGCCCGCGGGGGCGATCGCGACCTTGCCCGGCATGCCGCCCGTCGTCGATCCGAACAACCTGTACAGCGAGACCAATGGGCCCTCGCACGTCAGCCCGGCGCTGAAGGCCGATCTGGCGCGGGTCTACGTGCCGAACCTGCGCGGCGATTCGGTCAGCGTCATCGACCCCGACAGGATGAAGGTGGTCGACACCTTCAAGGTCGGCCGCGGCCCGCAGCACGTGGTGGTCGGCTACGACCTGCGAACGCTGTGGGCGGCCAACAACGCCGAACGCAGCGACAAGGGCAGCTTGACGCCGATCGATCCGCGCACGGGCAAGCCCGGCGCCGCGATCCCGGTCGACGATCCCTACAACATGTATTTCACGCCGGACGGCAAATCGGCGATCGTCGTCGCCGAGGCGCGCCATCGCCTCGACTTCCGCGACCCGAAGACGATGGCGCTGCAGTACCAGATCGATGCGCCCAAGTGCGGCGGGATCAACCACGCCGACTTCTCGATCGATGGCCGCACCGCGTTCTTCACCTGCGAGTTCGACGGTTCGATCGCGAAGATCGACCTCGACAAGCGCCAAGTCGTCGCCTACCTGGTGCTGCCGATGCCGCGCACCCGCCTGAAGGACAAGGCGGTGCCCGACGGCGCGCCGACGACCGAGATCTGCACGTCGAAGAAAGGCATGCCGCAGGACATCCGCTTCTCGCCCGACGGCAAGAAACTGTACGTCGCCGACATGGAGGCCGACGGCGTGCACGTGCTCGACGCCGCCCGGTTCACCGAAACGGCGTTCATCTCCACCGGCGTCGCCGCGCACGGCCTGTATCCCAGCCGCGACGGCCGCGCGCTCTACATCGCCAATCGCGGTTCGCACCGGATCCACGGCCCGCGCCACGGCCCGGGCAGCGTGACCGTGCTCGACTTCGCCACCGACAAGATCGTCGCGAATTGGAAAGTGCCCGGAGGCGGCAGCCCCGACATGGGCAACGTCACCGCCGACGGCAAATACCTGTGGCTCTCGGGCCGCTACGACGACGTCGTCTACCGTTTCGACACCGCGTCGGGAGAGGTGCGCCAGATCGCGGTCGGCCAGGAACCGCACGGCTTGACGGTGTGGCCGCAGCCGGGGCGCTATTCGCTGGGGCACACGGGCAACCTGCGCTGAAGCCGGCGGCCCGCCGGCCAGCCCGCCCTGGTGCG
>JBEVLR010000029.1:0-5907 GCA_040509075.1 Burkholderiaceae bacterium
GCCGCAGGCCGTCAAGCTCCAGCGTCTGCAGGAGCTGCAGGCGGCGATCGAAGCGGAAGCGCAGCGCATCAGCGCGTCGCTGGTGGGCACCCGCCAGCGGATCCTGGTCGAGCGGCCGTCCACCCGGCCGGGCGAGCTTCGTGTCCTGCGGCGTGTCGTCGGCCAGCGCCGCCGCCGGCGTGCCCGGCCGCGCGCTGTAGACGAAGCTGAAGCTCGCGTCGAAGCCGACGTCGGCGATCAGCTTCATCGTCTTCGCGTGGTCCTCCGCCGTCTCGCCGGGGAAGCCGACGATGAAGTCGGTGGACAGGCGGATGTCGGGACGCACGGCGCGCAGCTTGCGGATGGTGCTCTTGTACTCGAGCGCCGTGTAGCCGCGCTTCATGGCCGACAGGATGCGGTCGGAGCCGTGCTGCACGGGCAGGTGCAGGTGGTTCACGAGCTTGGGCACGCGCGCGTAGGCGTCGATCAGGCGTTGGCCGAACTCCTTCGGATGGCTGGTCGTGAAGCGGATGCGTTCGAGGCTGGGGAATTCGGCGATGGTTTCGAGCAGCAGCGCGAAGTCGGCGGTCTCGCCCGTGCCGCCCATCCTGCCGCGGTACGCGTTGACGTTCTGCCCCAGCAGCGTGATCTCCTTCAAGCCCTGGTCGGCGAGGCCGGCGACTTCGGTGAGCACGTCGTCGAACGGCCGCGACACCTCTTCGCCGCGCGTGTAGGGCACGACGCAGTAGGTGCAGTACTTGGAGCAGCCTTCCATCACCGACACGAACGCGCTCGCCCCGGCCACGCGCGCGGGCGGCAGGTGATCGAACTTTTCGATCTCGGGGAACCGGATGTCGACCTGCGCCTTGGATTCGGCGTATCGGTCGGCGATCATCTGCGGCAGCCGGTGCAGCGTCTGCGGGCCGAACACGAGGTCGACGTAAGGCGCGCGATCGACGATGGCCGCGCCTTCCTGGCTCGCCACGCAGCCGCCGACCCCGATCAGCACGCCCTTGGCCTTCAAGTGCTTGATGCGGCCGAGGTCGGAGAACATCTTCTCGGCCGCCTTCTCGCGCACCGAGCAGCTGTTGTACAGCACGAGGTCGGCCTGCTCGACGTCGTCCGTCTTCTCGTAGCCGTCGGCGGCGCGCAGCACGTCGGCCATCTTGTCCGAGTCGTACTCGTTCATCTGGCAGCCGAACGTGCGGATGAAAACCTTCTTCGTCATGGTCAGGGCTTGGTCCAGGCCTGGCCGATCGGATCGAAGCGCCACGCAGCCGCTTCCTCCGCGCTGCGGGGCCAAGGGCCGACTGCCGCTTCCTGCGCGGTCAGGATCCAGATTTCGTAGATCAGGCCGGTCGAGTCCAGCGTGTAGTCGACGAGATAGGTGCCGGGCGGCAGCCCGCCGGTCATCACCAGCATGTTGTCCACGCCGTGGATGCGCATGGCCGCCGACAGGCGCGCGGGGCGGCCGTTCAGCACCACGTCGGGCGGGTTGGTCAACGCGAGCTTGCCGCGCAGCGCGGTGGCCGGGAAATTGCGCGCGGCGGCGGCCAGCGGCGCCAGCGCGGCGACCGAGCCGGCCAGCGCCCAGGCGATCGCGAAGGCGGCCCGCCGCCGGTGCGACGACGATGCACAGCGGTTCATGGTGTAGATCCAGGGGCTGCGGATGACAAAGGCCCGGGGAATGCCGGGCCCGCTGGCGCGAAGCGCTCGGCGCCTCGACGGGCCGATTGTAATTCGGACGCGATCCGGGCCGCCCGCGCGGGGCCGACGCTCAGCCGGCCGCCGGCGCCAGCCTGCGCAGCGACGCCGGGCTCATCTTCGCGAAACGCCAAGCCCGGCGCAGCACGGTGGGCGAAGACGACTCCTCCGGCACGAGCAGCAGGCGTGCCCGGCGCACGCGTTCACCCAGGGCCGAGCTGCCCGTCCAGACGGTGAACGGCACGGCCAGGATCAGCGGCAGGCCGACCGGCACCATCCACAGCAGGGCGGAGGATCCGGTCAGGCAGAGGCCGGCGGCGACCGCGGCGACGATCACGCTGACCGGCGCGAACCGTTGCGCCGCTTCGCTCCAGCGCACGTCGTTCGCCTCCCGCGGCGGCGATTTCCATTCGAGCTTCCAACCCGTGAGCGCGCCGACGACGAACAACGTGTGCGCGATCATCCGCAGCGGCGCCAGCAGCATCGCGAGCCCGAACTCGAGCACCGCGCTCTGCACGAGCCGCTGCGCGCCGCCGAAGCGGTGAGCCTCACGGCGCAGGAAGACGGCGGAGACGCCCAGGAACCGCGGCAGCACCAGCATCGTCAGCGTTCCCGCCCACAGGCCCGGGATGCCGACGGCCAGCGTGCCTTCGGGCATGAACAGCACGTTGCCGCCCACCAGCCACAATGCGGCGCCGAGCACGACATACAGGAGCCACAGCGGCGCCGACACGTAAGACATCGCGCCGGTGGCCAGCATGCCGCGGTGCACGGCGTGCAGCCCCGGCTCGGCGATCAGCCGCGCGTTCTGCAGGTTGCCCTGGCACCAACGGCGGTCGCGCTGCAGCTCGGCGAGCAGGTTCGGCGGCTGCTGCTCGTAGCTGCCGGCGAGGTCGGGCACCAGCCACACGTGGTAGCCGGCGCGCCGCATCAGCGCGGCTTCGACGAAATCGTGCGACAGGATCTCCCCGGCCAGCGCGCCGCGCCCCCGCAGCGGCGCGAGCGCGCAGTGATCCATGAACGGCGCCACGCGGATGATCGCGTTGTGGCCGAAATAGTGGGCTTCGCCGAGCTGCCAGAACTGCATCCCGACGGTGAACAGCCGGCCCGTGACGCGGGCCGCGAACTGCTGCGCGCGGGCGTGCAGCGTCGCGTGGCCGACGGCCTGCGGCGCCGTCTGCAGGATGCCCGCGGTGGGGTGCTTCTCCATCAGGCGCACCAACGTCTGCAGGCATTCGCCGCTCATCACGCTGTCGGCGTCCATCACCACCATGTAGCGGTAATTGCGGCCCCAGCGGCGGCAGAAATCGGCCACGTTGCCGGCCTTGCGGCGCGTGCGCACCTTGCGCACGCGGTAGAAGATCCGCCCCTCGGCGCCGAAGGCCGCGCGCAGGTCTTCGAAAGCGCGCCGCTCTTCGGCGATCACCCCGGCGTCCTTGCTGTCCGACAGCACGAAGATGTCGAACGACGCCAGCGCGCGGCTGCGCGCCAGCGATTCGGCGGTGGCGCGCAGGCCCGCGAACACGGTGGCGACATCTTCGTGGCAGATCGGCATGATCAGCGCGGTGCGCGCATCCGCGGGCAGCGGGCCTTGGCCGGCGCCGGCGGCCGACAGCGCGTGGGGGTCGCCCCGCAGCAGCACCAGGAAGCCCATCAGCGCCGTGAAACAGCCGGCCGCGACCCAGGCGAACAGCAGCGCGAACAACGCGATCTGCGCGCTTTGCATCATCGGGTGCTGATACCTCGGCTGCGCGCTCGCGAGCACGATCGACGCGAACGCGGTGGCCACCGCGATCAGGGCGAGCAGCATGCGCCGGCGCGTCCGGGCGGCGAGTTCCCACGGCATCGGCGACGAGCCGCGAACGTCGGCGTCCGCGGCGTCGGCCTCGACGCGCCCGCGCAGGCTGTTCCAGAAGCCGTTCCACGCGCGCTGCGGCATCGCGCTGCGCACGATGGCCGGCATCGAGGAGGCTCGGGGCCGCGAGGGCGCCGGCGCTAGCTGGTCTGGTTGCATGTCTCGCTTCATGTCGTTGCCAAGTTCGGATGGGGGAATCGCGGCGCGATCGACGGGTCGAGGCGCCTTCCAGGAAGGGGAGCGGCGCGTCCGCGGCCCGCGGCGGCCGTCAGGTTCGTGTCGACGCTCGAACCAGCAAGCGGCGGGCCGGCCGGATCGCAGGCGGCGTCGCCAAAAAGCGCCAGACCCGTTCCCATGCGCACGAAAGCGCGCACCGCGCGTACCAACGGCTGGCGCTGCGCCTCGGAGGCGATTCGGTGACGACGACGGCGGGAACGGTGCATCTGGCGGGTGAGGAAACGGTGGTGTCGTCCCTGCCCTCGCAATGCACGTGCCATGCATCGGAAAACCATTTCAAATCAAAGAGTTGCAACGTCCTTCACGCCGTCGTTGCGCGTCGCCGCGGGCATCTCCGCCGCAAAGCGTCGGGCGACTGCGACAGAAATCCGCCGGATTGCTCCAACTATTTGATTTGATTGGAGTTTTCGTTGTCGCTATTCAGCGACATGGCCATCGTGGCGAAACAGCCCCGGGGTGAGGCCGTGCTTCTGCATCAACCGGTAGAACTCGGTGCGGTTGCGGTCGGCCAGGCGCGCGGCGTCGGCCACGTTGCCGTCGGTGATCTTCAACAGATTGACGAGGTAGTCGCGCTCGAAGCGCAGCCGCGCCTCGGTGTAGCCCAGCACTTCCATGCTCGGCACGCGCAGCGCGCGCTGGACGAGCGCGAGCGGCACCAAGGGCGTCGTCGCGAGCGCGGTCACCTGTTCGACCACGTTGTGCAGCTGCCGCACGTTGCCGGGCCAGGAGGCGGTGGTCAACGCCTTCAGCGCATCGGGCGCGAAGCCGTTGACCTTGCGCGAATACTTCAGGGCGAGCCGCGACAGGAAATGGTGGGCCAGCAGCGGGATGTCCTCGCGCCGCTCGGACAGCGTCGGCAGCGCGAGCGACACGACGTTGAGGCGATAGTACAAATCCTTGCGGAAGCTGCCGTCGACGATCGCGGCGTCGAGATCGCGGTGCGTCGCCGACAGGATGCGCACGTCGATCGACACCGCGTGGCTGGCGCCCACAGGCCGCACGACGCGTTCCTGCAGCACGCGCAGCAGCTTGACCTGCAGCGCGACGGGCATGTCGCCGATCTCGTCGAGGAACAGCGTGCCTTCGTTGGCCGCCTGGAACAAGCCGGGATGGTTGGCCACCGCGCCGGTGAACGCGCCCTTGACGTGGCCGAACAGTTCCGATTCCAGCAGGTTCTCCGGGATGGCGCCGCAATTCACGGCGACGAAGGGCTTGGCCGCGCGCGGGCTCGCGAGGTGGATCGCCTGCGCGATCAGCTCCTTGCCGCTGCCGCTCTCGCCGCGGATCAGCACGCTGGCGTCCGACGCCGCGACCAGCTTCGCTTCGGCGAGCACGTCGGCCATCCGGTTGGAGCGGCTGACGATCGCGGCGCGCCACGCCTCGACTTCGCCGCCGCCGGCCGCCTCCACCGCGCCGTCGGTGGCCAGCGCGCGGGCGATCGTGTCCAGCAGCGCCTTGCCGTCGAACGGCTTGGTGAGGTAGGTGTAGACGCCGCGCGACGTGGCGGCGACCGCGTCGGGGATCGTGCCGTGCGCGGTCAGCAGGATCACCGGCAGCGACGGATGCTGCGCGCGGATCGTGTCGAACAGCGCGAGGCCGTCCTTGCCCGGCAACTGCACGTCGCTGAGCACCAGCTGCGGCCGCTCCATCGCGAGCTTGACCAGGGCCTCTTCGGCCGACGCCGCGGCCGTCACCCGGTACCCGGCCCCGGACAGCCGCATGGACAGCAGCCGCAGCAGGTCGGGGTCGTCGTCGACGAGCAGGATGTGGGCGGCGGTCGACATTCAAGGGCCCGGCTTGGCCGGCGCCGATCCGGGACGCGTGTTGAGGCTGCGCTCGATCGCCTTCAGCGCTTCGAGCTTGTCGTTGACCTGGTCGAGCTTGCGCTGGCTGTCGCGCTGCGTGTCGCGCAGTTGCTGGGCGACGCGGTCGGCCAAGTCTTCCGCGCGCCGCTGCTCGCCGAGCCGGTAGGCCAGCAGGCGGGCCAGCGCCCGCCATGGATCCGCCTGCGGCGCGTTGTTGCGCAGCACCTGGTCGAGCAGGACTTGGGCGCGCGCGACGTCGCCGGGCACGCGCGTCATGCTGAGCGCGAGCGCGGCGTCCATCGCCGCTTCGATCCCCGAGCCGTCGAC
>JBEVLR010000030.1:0-8686 GCA_040509075.1 Burkholderiaceae bacterium
ACGATCAGGTCGCGGATCACCGGCAGGCCCGGCAAGGGCTTCAGCTTGATGGTCTTCGGCAGCGAGCGCATGTTGGTCAGGCATGCGAGGCCGTTGCGGCCGTTGATGTTCATCGCATCCGAACCGCAGACGCCCTCGCGGCACGAACGGCGGTAGGAGATCGTCGGATCGATCGCCTTCAGCTTGATCAGCGCGTCGAGCAGCATCCGCTCGTGGCCGTCGAGCTCGATCTCGATGGTCTGGATGTGAGGCTTCTCGTCGCGATCGGGATCGTAACGGTAGATTTCGAAAGTGCGCTTGTCGGACATGGGACTTACTTTCTTTCAGTCGAATTCGTTGCTGTCGGCTCCCGGAGCCCGGAGGCCGTCCCGAGGGGCTGCGGGCGCCCTGCGGGGGGCGCGGCGGGTTGGGGCGGCTGCCATGGCGTCAGAAGGTGCGGACCTTCGGCGGCACGCTTTCGACGGTCAACGGCTTCAGGTTGACCGGCTTGTAGTCGAGCCGGTTGCCTTCGGTGAACCACAGCGTGTGCTTCATCCAGTTGTCGTCGTCGCGGTTCGGATGGTCGTCGTGCGCGTGGGCGCCGCGGCTTTCGGGGCGGGCCGCGGCGGAGACGATCGTGGCCTGCGCCGCTTCGATCAGGTTGTCCACTTCCAGCGCTTCGATGCGCGCGGTGTTGAACACCTTGGAGTTGTCCTTCAGGCCGATCGCCTTCACGCGTTCGCGCAACGCCGCGATCTTGGCCACGCCTTCGTCCATCACCGCTTGCGTTCTGAACACGCCCGCGTGGGTCTGCATCGCCTTGCGGATGTCGTTGGCGACGTCCTGCGCGTATTCGCCGTCCTTGGCCGACTCCAGGCGCGCCAGGCGGGACAGCGTGCGGTCGGCGGCGTCGGCGGGCAACGGCTTGTTGGAGCGCGATTTCAAGTCGGAGGCGACGATGTGGTTGCCGGCGGCGCGGCCGAACACCACCAGGTCGAGCAGCGAGTTCGTGCCGAGGCGGTTCGCGCCGTGCACGCTCACGCACGAGCACTCGCCGACCGCGTACAGGCCGTCGACGACCCGGTTGTGGACGCCCCCGCCGGGCACCACCACCTGGCCGTGGACGTTGGTGGGGACGCCGCCCATCTGGTAGTGGATCGTCGGGACGACGGGGATCGGCTCCTTCGTGATGTCGACGTTGGCGAAGTTGTGGCCGATCTCGAACACCGACGGCAGGCGCTTCATGATCGTCTCGACGCCCAGATGGGTCATGTCGAGAAGCACGTGATCCTTGTTCGGCCCGCAGCCGCGGCCTTCCTTGATCTCCTGGTCCATCGAACGCGACACGAAGTCGCGCGGCGCCAGGTCCTTCAGCGTCGGCGCGTAGCGTTCCATGAAGCGCTCGCCGTCGGCGTTGCGCAGGATCGCGCCTTCACCGCGGCATCCTTCGGTCAGCAGCACGCCGGCGCCGGCGACGCCGGTCGGGTGGAATTGCCAGAATTCCATGTCCTGCAGCGGCAGGCCGGCGCGGGCGGCCAGGCCCAGGCCGTCGCCGGTGTTGATGAACGCGTTCGTCGACGCCTGGTAGATGCGTCCCGCGCCGCCGGTGGCCAGCAGCACCACCTTGGCTTCGAGGATGTGCAGCTCGCCCGTCTCCATCTCGATGGCGGTGACGCCGACGACGTCGCCTTCGGCGTCGCGGATCAGGTCCTGCGCCATCCACTCGACGAAGAACTGCGTGCGCGCCTTGACGTTCTGCTGGTACAGCGTGTGCAGCAACGCGTGGCCGGTGCGGTCGGCCGCGGCGCAGGCCCGCTGCACCGGCTTTTCGCCGTAGTTTGCGGTATGGCCGCCGAACGGGCGCTGGTAGATCGTGCCGTCGGGGTTGCGGTCGAACGGCATCCCGAAATGCTCGAGCTCGTAGACGACGTTCGGCGCCTCGCGGCACATGAACTCGATCGCGTCCTGGTCGCCGAGCCAATCGGAGCCCTTGATGGTGTCGTAGAAATGGTAGTGCCAGTTGTCCTCGCTCATGTTGCCCAGCGACGCGCCGATGCCGCCCTGGGCGGCCACGGTGTGGGAGCGGGTCGGGAAGACCTTGGACAGCACGGCGACGTTGAGCCCGGCGAGCGACAGCTGCAGCGAGGCGCGCATGCCCGAGCCGCCCGCGCCGACGATGACGACGTCGAACTTGCGCTTGGGAATGAAGGAAGCGACGGACATTCAGATTCTCCAGAGCACTTGCAGGGCCCAGCCGGCGCAGCCGACCAGCCAGACGATGGAAGCGACCTGCAGCGCCAGCCGCGCGGCCACGGGATGGACGTAATCCATCAGCACGTCGCGCACGCCGACCCAGGCGTGCCATAGGATGGCGGCGATCGTGACGAAGGTCAGCACCTTCATCCACTGGTGCGCGAAGATGCCCGACCAGCGGTAGTAGTCCATCTCGCCGGGCATCAGCACCTGCGCGATGACCGCGATGGTGAACAGCGCCATCAGGATGGCGGTGACGCGTTGCGCGAGCCAGTCGCGCAGGCCGTAGTGGGCGCCGACGACGACGCGCTTGGATCCGTAGTTGATTGCCATGAACCGCTTTCGCTTCAGTAGACGCCGAACAGCTTGAGCCCGAACGCGGCCGTCAGCACGGCCGTCGCGCCCAGCACGGCCAGCGCGGACTGGCGGCCGAATTCCTTCGTGACGCTGTGCGTGATGTCCATGTAGAGATGGCGCACGCCCGCGCAGAAGTGCTGCAGGAAGGACCAGATCAGCGCGAGCGCGGCGATCTTGACGAGCCACGCCGGCACGAAGCCGATGCCGGCGATGAACGCGCCGCGGAACTCGTCGAACGACACTTCGGACGTGACGCTGGTGTCGAACAGCCAGACCACGAACGGCATCAGCACGAACAGCAGCAGGCCGCTGACGCGGTGCAGGATCGACACGACGCCCGCGGGCGGCAGCCGATATTGGACGGCTTCGCTGTAACGCATCGCCCCGGGTCGTTTCTTGATCGCCTTCATCGCGTCAGCCATGGTGATTCATCCTTGTTGTGTCATCGTCGCCGGCGGCGAGGAAAGTCCCGGCGGTTTTCGGGCGGTGCGCCGCGGAGGCCGCTTGGCGTCCGAAAACGCGATGGACCGGTCAAACCCGCGAATTTTATGGCAACGCAGCACGAATTGCTCGGCATGGGGCTCGAATCCGTGCGCATCTTCAATTCAGCGCATTGCGATAGTGGTGCCTGTCGGTGCGGTACAGGCCGCGGCGCAGCTCCACGGGTTTGTCGCCGTAGGTGTACGACAGCCGCTCCACCGACAGCAGCGGCGCGCCCGGTTCGACCTGGAGCTCCGCGGCGGCCGCCGCTTCGGCCGCGACCGCGCGGATCTTCTCCTCGGCCCGGATCATCCGCACGCCGAACTCGGCCTCGAACAGGCCGTACATCGGCCCGGCATAGTCGGTCAACCGTTCGGCGGTCAGGCCCTTGAACGGGCCGGCCGGCAGCCAGATGTCGTCGAGAACCACCGGGCCGCCGTCCTGCGACAGCGTGCGGCGCACGAGGATCGTGCCTTCGGCGCCGTTCAATTCGAGCGCGCGCATGACCGGCGCGGGCGCCCGCATGCGCCGGCACTCGATGAAGCGGCGCGACATGCCGCGCGGCTTGGCGCCGTCGTCGGCCATCAGCCGCAGGAAACGGTATTGGATCCCTTCCTCGGCGTGCGTGGCCACGTAGGTTCCCTTGCCTTGGCGGCGGACGACGAGGTTTTCCGTGGCGAGCTCGTCGATCGCCTTGCGCACCGTGCCCTGGCTGACCCGGTAGCGCGACGCGAGGTCCGTCTCGGCCGGGATCGCTTCGCCGGGCTTCCACTCGCCTTCCTGCAGGCTGCGCGTGATCAGCAGCTTGATCTGCAGGTACAGCGGACTGAAGGCAGGGCCGGCCGGATCCGTGGGCATGGCTGGCGATTGCAGCACAGCCGGCTCGGCCGCGTCCAACGCGCGCCGATCAACCCACCTGGCTAGTCTTGTATGAGACCTCGGACGATCGGCCCCCTGAGCGCCCCGGGCCGGCCGAGCCGCCTTCCCCTCGCGGGGGAGCAGGAAAGCGGCGGAGCCCTATTCCCCCATGAGGGTCTTCCCTCGGACTGGGATTAAACTCGCGGGCTGCGCGCCGACGGCCGCACAAGCCCGTTCTTCCCCATTTTTTCGCGGCCGCCGTCGGTGAGCCGGCCGACGCCGCCCAATTTTTTTCCTCTCGTCCCGGAGACATCCCACCATGAGCAAGACCCCCGTACGCGTCGCCGTCACCGGCGCCGCTGGCCAGATCGGCTACGCCCTGCTGTTTCGCATCGCTTCGGGCGAGATGCTGGGCAAGGATCAGCCGGTGATCCTGCAATTGCTGGAGATCCCCGACGAAAAGGCCCAGAAAGCGCTCAAGGGCGTGATGATGGAATTGGACGATTGCGCGTTCCCGCTGCTGGCCGGCATGCAGGCGCACGCGGACGCGACGACGGCGTTCAAGGACGCCGACTACGCGCTGCTGGTCGGCGCCCGCCCGCGCGGCCCTGGCATGGAGCGCGCCGACCTGCTCGCGGCCAACGCGCAGATCTTCACCGCGCAAGGCAAGGCCCTCGACAAGGTCGCCTCGCGGGGCGTGAAGGTGCTGGTGGTCGGCAATCCCGCCAACACCAACGCGTACATCGCGATGAAGAGCGCGCCGGGCCTGCCCCGCGAAAGCTTCACCGCGATGCTGCGGCTCGACCACAACCGCGCGCTGAGCCAGATCGCCCAGAAAACGGGCACGCGGGTGGGCGACATCGAAAAACTCGCCGTCTGGGGCAACCACTCGCCGACGATGTACGCGGACTACCGCTTCGCGACGGTCGGCGGCAAGGCCGTCAAGGATCTGATCGACGACCAGGTCTGGAACGCCGACACCTTCCTGCCCACGGTCGGCAAGCGCGGCGCCGCCATCATCGAGGCCCGCGGGCTGTCGTCGGCCGCGTCGGCCGCCAACGCCGCCATCGACCACATGCACGACTGGGCGCTGGGCACCGGCGGCAAGTGGGTGACGATGGGCGTGCCGTCGAATGGCGAGTACGGCATTCCGAAGGACGTGATCTTCGGCTTCCCCGTCACCACCGAAGGCGGCGAATACAAGATCGTCGGCGGCCTCGACATCGATGCGTTCTCGCAGGAGCGCATCGACAAGACGCTGAAGGAACTGCAAGACGAGCAGGAAGGCGTCAAGCACTTGCTGTAGCCGTCCGGCGCCGCCGTCGAAACGGCGGCTTCCGCGGCCGGGCCGCGCTGGGCGGGCCCGTTCAAGCCGCCGGCGGATCCCACTGGTAGAGCCAAGTCTCCGTCAGGGGCTGGCCGCCGGCGCGCAGGAACAGCCGCATCGTCACCGGCCCGGATCCCGGCCCGGGCACCAGGTCGAACATCGCGCGCCAGCCGTTGACCGCGGCCAGCGGCCGCGCGGAGGTGATCTCGGCCTGGCCCCGCGAGACGCTGATGACCGGCTCGACGGGCGTCTTCGGATCGAGGATCGCGAAGTCGCCGCCCGCGAAATCGATCGCGAAGCGGTAGGACGCATGGTCGCGCGGTCGTCCCACCACGCCGCCGATGCCCGTGCGCGTGGCCACCACGCGCCCCAGCGGCGATTGCGTGGGCGCTTCGCGGCACCAGTAGAGCGTGTAGGCCAGCAGCGACTCCTGGCCGGGTTTGGGCTTGTCGGCCGGATTCCAGAACGCGACGATGTTGTCGAAGGTCTCGTCCGCGGTCGGGAGCTCGATCAGATCGACGGCGCCTTCGCCCCATTCGCCGCGGGGCTCCACCCACAGGCTCGGGCGTTTCTCGTAGAACGCCCCGTCGTCCTGATAGTCGGCGAAGGCGCGATCGCGTTGCAGGAGCCCGAATCCGCGCGGGTTGCGGTCGGCGAACGCGCTGAATTTCAGGCTCGGCGGGTTGCGCAGCGGCCGCCACAGCCACTCGCCGCTGCCGGTGTGCATCGACAGGCCGTCGGAATCGTGCAGCTCCGGGCGCCAGTCGTTGGCCATGCGGCGGTCGTTCTCGCCGGTCTGGTACATGCTGGTGCACGGCGCGATGCCCAGCCGCTCGATCGTCTTGCGCGGATACAGCGCGACGTCGATGTCCATGCGCGTCGTGTCGCCGGGCGTGATCTCGAAGCGGTAGGCGCCGGCGACGCTGGGCGAATCGAGCAGCCCGTAGACCACCACGCGGCTGGAGTCGGCATGCGGGCGTTCCAGGTAATAGCTGACGAAGTCCGGGAATTCCTCGGGCCGCGCAAAGCCCGTGTCGATCGCCAGGCCGCGCGCGGACAGCCCGTATTGGCGCGAACCGCTCGTGGCGCGGAAATAGCTCGCGCCCAGGAAGGCGGCGTAATCGGTGTTCGGGGCGAGGTCGGTGTTGAGGCGGAAGCCCGCGAAACCGAGGTCGGAGGACAAGTGCGCCCGCGCCAGTCCGCTCTTGCCGTAGTCGAACAGGGCCGGGTCGTAGGCGAGTTCGCGGGCTTGCCCGTCCGCCACTTCGTACATGCGCACGGGCCGCTTGAAGTACAGGCCGAGGTGGAACAACTCCGCGCGGGCGTGCGCGCCGGTGCCGGCCCACAGCGCGTGTTCGGGTTTGAAATGGAGGGATTGGTATTGGTCCCAGTCGAGCCCGGCCACCGCCGGCGGCAACCCGCCGGTGTAGGGCCGGTAGGGCGCCGCGCCCAACGCGCGGGCCTGTCCCTTGAGCGTGGCGTAGTCGAAGCGCTCGGGCCGGCCGATGGTGGCGAGATCGGCCGCGCGGGCGGCGGAGGCCAGCAAGGCCGCCGGCGAGAGGAAGGCCGCAGCGCAGGTCGCGCCGAGGAAACTGCGTCGTTGCATCATGGAGGCGTGTACCGGGATCACGGTGGTCGAACAGACGAGCGATTTTGCAAGGCGCCCGCGCCGCGGCGTGTCGGACAGGCGGACTATTTCGTGCCGGCCCGTGCCGGCGGGGCGGCTAAAGTCCATCCTTCGTTCCGATCGATCGCCTGAAAGCCCGCCATGGCCGCCACCGCTTCCCCTCATCCGCGCGACGTCCTGTTCGAAGAAGGCGACCCCCCGGCCGCGTTGCCGGTCTGCGACCATTATTCGGGCGTCGAAGCCCGCATGCGCAAGAGCCTCGCGCTGCAGGGCGAGCTCGGCCCGGTGTTCGACGTGACGCTGGACGGCGAGGACGGCGCCGAAGCGGGAGGCGAGGTCGAGCGCGCGCACTTGATCGCCGAGCTCGTGCAGTCGCCCTCGAACCGGTTCGGGCGCGTCGGCGCGCGCATCGTCGCGCACGGCCACCCGGCGTTCGACGCGATGCTGGAGGTGCTGCTGCGGGACGCCGGCGCGAAGCTCGCCTACCTGATGATCCCGAAGGCGCTCGACGCGGCCGATTTCGAAGCCGCCGCGAGCGCGGTCGACCGGGCGGCGCAGGCGGCGGGCCTCGCGCGCGCCGTTCCGCTGCACGCGCTCGTCGAAACGCATGGCGCGCTGCGCGAGGTGCATCGCCTGGCCGCGCATCCGCGCATCGAATCGCTGTCCTTCGGCTTGATGGATTTCGTCTCCGCGCACCGCGGCGCCATCCCGCATTCGGCGATGGGCGCCGAAGGCCAATTCACGCATCCGCTGGTGGTGCGCGCGAAGCTCGACATCGCCGCGGCCTGCCACGGCCGGGCGAAGACGCCTTCGCACTGCGTCGTCACCGAGTTCAAGGACGCGCGCCTCCTGCAGCGGGCCGCCGACCGGGCCTGCCGCCAATTCGGCTACACGCGCATGTGGAGCATCCACCCCGACCAGGTGCGCGTGATCGTCGACGCGTTCGCGCCGACGGCCGCGGAGGTCGACCTCGCCATCGAGGTCGTCACGGCCGCCGAGGCCGCCGGCTGGGGGCCGATCCGCCATCGCCACGGCGGCAGCGAGCAACTGCACGATCGCGCGTGCTAACGCTATTTCTGGCAGGTGATCGAGCGCGCCCATCGCACGTCGATCGAAGGCGGCGCCCAGTTGCCGGGCGAAATCCGGCTGCGGTACTTCGGCTGAGCGCCGCGGCCCGCCGGGCGACGGCATCGATGGCCGCCTCCGGCCGGAAACAACGGGTTGCACATCGCCGCGCAACTCGTCCGGGCGCTTCGCCGACAATCGCCCGTCGTCGTCCCAAGAGGAGCCTTTTCCCGATGTTCCGCACCCTGACCGCCGCCGCGGCGCTGGCCGCGTCTTCCACGTTCTGCGCCGCCGCGGCGGCCGCGCAGCCCGCCTCCGCGCCCGCGAAGGCGACGAAAAAAGCCCCGGCGAAGAAATCGGTTCCGGCCGCGGCCGCGGAGGCTTTCAACGACAGCCTGAACCCGGTGCAGCTGTCGATGGCCGATCGCGTGCTGACGGGCGTCGCGCAGTGCGAAATGAAGCAGAAGGTCGACATCCAGAAGCTGCCCGGCCACAACGGCAACTTCAAGCTCACCTACGAGCGCCGCAGCTACACCATGGTGCCGGAGGAAACGACGACCGGCGCGATCCGGCTGGTCGACACCGCCGGGGCCGTCGTGTGGGTGCAGATCCCGCGCAAATCGATGCTGATGAACCAGAAGGAACATCACCGCATGGTCGACGACTGCCAGCAGGACGAACAGCGCATCGCGGTGGAGTCGGCGGCGGCCGCCGGCGCCAACGCGCCGCATCTCGCGCCG
>JBEVLR010000031.1:0-4040 GCA_040509075.1 Burkholderiaceae bacterium
GATGACGCGCGGCACCGACGGCCTGTTCCGGGCCGACTCCGGCGACCTGGCCGCCGACCCGGCCGCCCGCATCCAGTCGGGCGCGCTGGAAGGCTCCAACGTGAGCCCGGTCGAGACCATGGTCAGCATGATCGCGGCCGGCCCCCTCGGGGGGCAGGGAGCGCCAGCGACCGTGGGGGCTCAACCTCTTCAGCCGTTCTCCGACAGGAGCTTCGACGCCTGCTGGTCCTGCTTCTCGGCGTTCTCGAGCAGCTTCATCTGGTGCTCGAACTGGCGCGCGGCGGCGATCATGCCCACCATCGTCTCGACGGGGCTCACGTTGGAGCCCTCGAGCGCGCCCGAGTCGAGCCGGGCCGCCGGGTCGGCCGACAGGTCGCCGCCATCGGCGCGGAACAGGCCGTCGGTGCCGCGCGCCATCGGCGCGTCGGGCGTCACCATCTTCAGCTTGCCGACCTGCTGCGGCTTCTGGCCGTTGACCTTGGCGGTGACCGTGCCGTCCGCGGCGATGTCGACCTGCGCGTTCGCCGGCACGGTGATCGGGCCGCCGTCGCCGTTGACCTGCAGGCCCTCGCGGTTGACGAGCACCCCTTCGGAGTTGACGTCCAGCGAGCCGGCGCGCGTGTAGGCCTCGGTGCCGTCGAGCGACTGCACGGCGAGCCAAGCGTTGCCGGTCAGCGCGACGTCGAGGTTGCGGCCGGTGGCGTTGATGGGGCCGGAAGCGTCGTTGTAGCCGGGCGTCGTCTCGAGCGCGAACACGCGCGTCGAGGCGCCGTCGCCGCGCACCGGCACGGCCCGGAACGCGGTGAGTTCGGCGCGGAAGCCGTTCGTCGACACGTTGGCCAGGTTGTTGGCGAGCGAGTCCTGGCGCTGCAGGGCCGCCTTCGCGCCCGACATCGACAGGTAGATCATCCGGTCCATGCCCGTCTCCCTTCAGTTCGGCGCGTCAGCGGAGGTTGACGAGCGTCTGCAGCGCCTGGTCCATCGTCTTGATGG
Source organism: Burkholderiaceae bacterium (assembly GCA_040509075.1). Lineage (GTDB taxonomy): Bacteria > Pseudomonadota > Gammaproteobacteria > Burkholderiales > Burkholderiaceae_C > Scleromatobacter. The sequence continues at coordinate 994 of JBEVLR010000031.1, forward strand.
TCTGCGCGTTGGCCTGGTAGTCGCGCTGCGCGGTGATCATCGACACGAGCTCGGCGGTGAGGTCGACGTTCGACTCCTCGAGCGAGCCGGCGTTGAGCGCCCCGAGGTTGCCGTCGCCGGCCACGCCCACGGTCGGGCCGCCGGACGCGCCGGTCTGCTTCCAGCTGTTGCCGCCCTGCGGGGACAGGCCCTGCGGATTGCGGAACGTGGCCAGCTCGACCTGGCCCGCCGCCTTGGTCTGGCCATTGGAATATTGCGCGATCAGCTTGCCGGCCTGGTCGACCGACACGCCGGTCAACGAGCCCGCGGTGTAGCCGTCCTGCACCATGTTGGTGACGCCGAAGTTCGAGCCGAATTCGGTCGCGCCGGTCAGGTCGAGCTGGATGCCGGCGATGGGCAGCGTGGCCGCGCCGGCGGCGTTGGTGCTGGCCGGGATGTCCAGCGTCACGGCGCCGGTCGGGCTGACCAGCGCGCTGCCGTCGGCGGCGTAGGTCAGCGAGGCGATCGGCGTGGGGGCCGACGCGGTGCCGCCGATGGTGGTGCCGTTGGCGGTCGCGTAGACGTCGAACTGGTCGGTGCCGGTCTTTTGGAAGTAATAGCTGACCGAGACGTCCTGGCCCTTCGCGTCGTACATCGTGACCGAGGTCGCGTTGTTGTAGGTCTTGGTGTCGGTGAAGTCGATGCCGCCGGCCGCCGGCTTCGTGACCGCGCCGCGCGAATCGAGGTTGAATTCGATGGCGTTCTTGGCGGTCTGCTTCGGCTCGATGCCGCCCGTGGGCAGCTGCAGCGGCAACGCGGCGCCGGCCACGATGTTGCCTTGCGCGTCGGCGGCGTAGCCCAGCAGCTTGTTGCCCTGGTCGTTGACGATGGTGCCGGTGGCGCTCACCTTGAACTGCCCGTTGCGCGTGTATTGGACCTGGCTGGAGTTGTCCTGCGTCTGGAAGAAGCCGTTGCCGTTGATCGCCAGGTCCAGCGGGTTGCCGGTCGGGGTGATGTTGCCTTGCGTGAACTGCTGCGCCACGGTGGCCACTTGCACGCCGATGCCGGCGTCGATGTTGTTGCCCGCGGAGCCGATCATGGCGGCGGCGTACATGTCGGCGAACTCGGCCCGCGACGACTTCTCGCCGTAGGTGTTGGAATTGGCGACGTTGTTGCCGATGACTTCGAGGTTCTTCGAAGCGGCGCTCAAGCCGGACAGGCCTTGCTGGAAACTCATGGGGATCTCCTGGAACGGGAATGGGGCGGGTCGACCTCGTCGGCGCCGCGTCTCAGAGGAAAGCGGCGACGGCGTCGTACGCGACGTGCCGGCCGTCGGCGAGCTCGAGCGACAGCTTGCCGTCGGCGGCGCTGACGGCGGTGACCGCGTTGTACGACAGCGGCTTCGCTTCGATCGGCGTCGAGCCGTTCGCCGCGCTGACCTTGAACGTCAGCGGCTGGCCCTGCTGGGCCTGCGGAACGTCGAAACCGAAGCTGTGGCGGCCCGCGGCCTGCGCGCCCAGCTTGACGGTGCCGATCGTCTGGCCCGACGGATTGACGATGTCGACGCTGACCTCGCTGGCCGGATTCGCGATCTCGAAGCCGCCGTCGGCCCGGTGCGAGACGGCGTCGACGCGCGCGTGGTTGCCTTCGGTGGCCACGTCGTGGCCGACCAGCGCGGCGCCCTGCATCGTCTGCAGCTGCGTGAACTGCGCGCCGAGGCCGCCGACGGTCTTGTTGAGCGTCTGCACGCCTTCGACGGTGCTGATCTGCGCCATCTGGCTGGTGACCTGCGCGCTGTCCATGGGGTTGAGGGGATCCTGGTTGGACATCTGCGCGACCAGCAGCTTCAGGAAGCGGTTCGACTGGTCGGCGGCGGTCGACGTCGGGCCGAGCGCGGCGTTGGCGTCGCCGCCGGCGGCGCCCGCCTTCGCCGCGGGCGGCACCGCCGGAGCGGCCGGAGGGCCGAAGGGGAGCACGCCATTGGTGCCGGCCAGGGAGGTGATGGACATTGGGATGGCCTTTGCGGTCGCGGTTCGTGGAGGGATCAGCCCTGGCCCATCTGCAGCGTCTTCATCAGCAGATTCTTGGCGGTGTTCATCACTTCGATGTTGTTCTGGTAGGAGCGGGACGCCGAGATCATGTTGACCATCTCGTCGACCGCGTTCACGTTGGAATAGGTGACGTAGCCGTCGGCGTCCGCGCTCGGCGAGCCGGGGTCGTGCACGCGGCGGCCGGGCGCCTGGTCTTCCGACACGCCGGAGACCTTGACGCCGGCGCCGGGCACGCCGTCGGGCGTGTCCATCATCACGGTCTGGAACGTGACCTGATGCGCCTTGTAGGCCTTGCCGTCCGGGCCGGCGACGGTGTCGACGTTGGCCAGGTTGGACGCGACCGCGTTCAGGCGCTGGCTCTGCGAGCTGACCGCGCTGCCCGAAATGTCGAAGATCTTGAACAAGCTCATTGACGGCTCCCTTGCGCCGGGCGCGGCCGCCGGCCCGCGGGGGTGCGGCGGGCCTCCCCGGGGGCGGCCGGGCGCGCGGCCGGCGATTTCGAGAAATTGCGTTCACCCATGTTCAACCCTGGCCGGCGCCCTTCATCGCGTCCAGCATCGTGCGGACGTGCGCGTTGATGAAGCGCAGCGTGGCCTCGTACTTCACCGAGTTGTCGACGAAGCTGGCGCGTTCGCGGTCCATGTCGACGGTGTTGCTGTCGAGGCTGGTCTGCGACGCCGCCGAATACTTGAGTCCGAGCGCGCCGGCGGAGCCGCCGCCCAGCGGGATGTGGCCCGCGCTCGTCAGGCTGGCGCCCGCCATCGCGGCGCCGGCGGCCTGGGTGCCGGTCGCCTCGCGCAGCGCGCTGGCGAAATCCATGTCGCGGGCGACGAAGCCCGGCGTGTCGGCGTTGGCGATGTTGCCGGCGATGATGCGCTGACGCTCCGCCCGCAGCGTGAGCGCCTGGGCTTGGAAGTCGAGCGGATCGGTGATGCGGTTCATCGTGGTCGCCTCGTTTTCGCGGGGTTCGCCGCGCCGATCCGCCGGGCCCGGCGACGCAGGCCCGGGCGGATCGAT
>JBEVLR010000032.1:0-7691 GCA_040509075.1 Burkholderiaceae bacterium
GGGTCGCCGGCCGCTTGCGGGAAAGCGATCGTCAGAGGAAAGTAGCGGCCGACGCGATCGACGCTGGCGAAGAAAAGGCCACGCCATCCCAGCGGTCCGCAGACGCCGGGCGCCAGCTGGAAACGCCAGACCGGCGCCGACAGGTACAGGTCGAGCCAGCGCCCGCCCAGCGTTTGACGCGAGGCGGCCATGCCCTGCTGCAGCCATTCGTCCCACACCGTCGTGAATTCCCATGGGAGCCTGCGCGAGACGAAATCGCCCTCGCTCGGGAGCTTGCCGTAGAAACCGCAGACCGTCATCGCCTGTCGCTCGGGCTCAGCCAGGGCACCGGAATTGGGCGAGCTCGGGCAGGCGCAGCGGATTGCGCACGCTGCCCGACCGCAGCTCGAACCACGCGCGCTTGTCGCCGCCGGCATAACTGACGCCTTGGCGCTCGGGCGTGCCGCCTTCGACCTTCGCAACGTCGACGAAGCGGAACAATGCCCAGGGGCCGTCGAAGACGATCGGCGCGGGCGCCGGCTTGCCCGCGAGCACGAAAGCCAGCTTGATCTGGCTGGTCGGGCTCAGGCTGGGCCAGTTCAGGCGCAGGCCCGCGTTGCCGCCGGGAATCAAGCGGGACGTCTGCCCGTCGACCGTGAGCTGCACCTCGCTGACGCCATCGTCGACGCGCTGCAGCAGCAGGTCGACCGAGGCTTGCGGATTGGCGGCGCCGCCCGGGAAGAACGCGTCGCGGATCGCCGCGGCGCGCTGGAAATTCGCGATGGCCGCCGGCGGCAACGCGTCCACGCCTTCGGCCAGCTGGATGGGCTTCCAAACGGGGCCGCTCATGTCGACCATGCCGACGAGCTTCGTCTTCGCGAAGCCGTCGATGACGCCGTTGGGGGCGAAGAGCTTGGCGAAGTCGCCCAGCGGCACCTCCTTGGGCACGCCGCGCGCGAACGGATAACGCCCGTCGACCGCTGCCTTGCAGAAGCCGCCCACCTCGCCCGCCGCGGCGGCCTTCACCGCCGCCTGGCCCGAACTGGCCGACTGCGCCGTGCTGCGCGAGATCAGGCCGTTCAACAGGTTGCTGATCGGCGGCGGCATGCGGTCGGCCTCGCTCTTGATGCGGGCGACGATCAGCGCATCGGAGGTCGTCGGCGCCCCGCGCTTGATCGCCTCGTCGGTGGCGCGCAGCTGAACCTCGTACTCTTTGAGGACGCCCAACGTCGCATCGAGCGGCACCGGCTGCCCGGCGGGCCCGGCGACCACGCGCTGCAATTGTTCGAAGTGCGCATCGACGACGGCTTCCGGCTTCGCGGACGCGGCGGCGGCCGGATCGGCGGCAGGGGCACCCATCAGCTTGTCGACCGTGCTGCGGACGGAGCCCGCCACCTTGTCGAACGCCCCGGCGGCGGCGGCCTCGACGGAACGATTGCCGCCGCCCGCGAGCTTGGTCTCCTTCGCGACGCCCACGAGCAGCAACTTCAACGGCGAATCGCCCGCCGACAGCAGCGTGATCGCCTGGATGCTGCCTTGCAGGCTCGTCGATGGAATCAGCCGCAGGTCGCCCAACATGTCGTCCCACGCCTTGATGTACTCGTTCAGGTACAGCTGCCGGACTTCGGTGAGCGTCGTGGCCATCCGCGCGACGCCCGCGCCGCCGGACGCCGTCCCGAGCACCCATCCCTCCTCGTCGCCGAGCTGCTTGACGATCAGCGGGGCCTGCGCACGGAAGCCCTTGTCGTAACCCGCCACGGTGAAGAGCCCGGGGACGCCTTGCGACAGCGGCGTCCCGGACGCCCGCGTGAACACGAGCGCGGCCTGCGGTCCGCCGGCGTCGGTGACGCGGAAGTCGGGCATGCCTTCGCCGCCGGCCCCGAGGCGTTTCAGGCGCGAATAGGCGCGTTCGGCGAGCGACGACGCGGCGAGCTGCCTGCGCACTTCGTCGACCAGCGCCTGGTCCTTGGGCAACGCCATCTCGACGGGCGCCTGTCCGAGCGCGGCATGCAAGTGCGCCTGCAACGCGGCCCGCTGCAGCTGCGTGATTTCGCGCGGGAGCGTGCGATCCCAATCGGCGGCGACCCACGCTTCGACGTCGGGCGCCTTCAGGTGCGCCGGGTCGTACAGCATCAGGTAGGTCTTCAGCGCTTCGTAGCGGACTTCCGGCGAGCCGGCGGCCCGGATCTGCTGCTCCAGGCGCAGCGCGATCCGCGGCATGAACGCGTCGCGCAGGAGGTTCAGGTAGGCGGCGACGGCCTCCGTACCCAGTTTGCCGCCCTGGTTCAGGCCGAAACCGCGCGACAGCGGGACGCTGGCGTCCTGGTCGGCGTAGCCGGACGGGATCGCGCGCGCCGCGTCGAGCACGGGAAGCGCCGAGACCGCGTCGCCGTCGGGCAGGCGAGGCAAGGCGGCGGTCTGCCTGGCGACGTCCGCCGCGGCGGCTTCGACATCGTGGATCAGCACCTGGTTGCGCACGAAGCTGACCGTCCAACCGGTGATCAGCAGCAGCGCGAGGATGCCGAGCGTCGCGTAGGCGAACAGCGCGAGCCGGCCGCGCCGCTTCTCGACCGCCGCGCTGCGGCCGCTGATGTCGGATTCGGCGAAGACGACGCCGCGCAGCAGGTGCGTCAGGAAATAGCTCCGGCCGGACGCCGCCGCCGGCGCCACCACCTGGCGCTCCAACCCGTAGGCGCGCGAGATGTTGCCCAGCACGCGGTCGAACGGGCTGCCTTCCTGCGTGCCGCTGGTGAAGTACACCCCGCGCACCATCGGCTCTTCGTTGAAGGACGAACGCAGGAAGGCCTCGTCAAGGAAGCCCTTGAGCATCCCCCCGAGCGCCGCGAACTGCTGCGGGAACGCGAACAGCGTGGCGCGGCGCTGCGGATCGCGCTCCTCCTCCATCCGCGTGGTCAACCGCGCGTTCAAGCGCGCCACCAGCGCGTCGAACTCCGCGGCGAACGCGGCGCCGAGCATGCCCGCGGCGGGCCCGGGGACCTCGAAGGTCGTGCCCCACACCTGCGCGCGCGCTTCGCGGCCGAGGTCGCCGAAGAACTCGGAAAATCCCGCCAACAGATCGGTCTTGGTGACGATCACGTAGACCGGGAAGCGCACTCCCAGCGTGCCGTAGAGCTCCTGGACGCGCGCGCGCACCGAACGCGCATAGTCGTCGCGCTGCGCGGCCGACCAGGTGAGCAGATCCGACAGGCTCACGGTGACGATCGCGCCGTTGAGCGGCTGCGCGGGGCGGAATTTCTTCAGCAGCGTCAGGAAGCCCGTCCAGGCCGCGGCGTCGACCTCGCGGTTGCTGCTCTGGGTCGTGTAGCGCCCGGCGGTGTCGAGCAGCACGGCTTCGTCGGTGAACCACCAGTCGCAGTTGCGCGTGCCGCCGACGCCCTTGACGGCATCCTTGCCCATCTTCCCCTCGAGCGGGAAGCGCAGGCCCGAGTTGACGAGCGCGGTCGTCTTGCCCGAACCCGGCGCGCCGATGAACATGTACCAGGGCAGCTGGTACAGGTAGTTGCGGCCGCCGCCGGACTTGTCGTCGAACCGGGCCTTGCGCAGGGTGCCCATCGCCTCGTCGAAGCGCTTCCTCAGCTCGGCCACCTCGCGCTGCGACAGCGCCGAATTGCTGGAGGCGCCGTCGCCGATCGCCGCCAGCAGCTGCTTGTTCGCGCGCCACGCGCGGTATTGCTTGACGCCCTCCCAAATCCCGAAGCAAAGCAGGGCGAAGACGATCAAGCCGATGCGCGCGCCGGCGGAACCCAGCGGCCGGTGGTCATAGAGCGCGATCGCATCGCCGACGAACCAGATCAGCAGCGAAACGACCAGCAGGCCCACGGCCGCCAGCACCCAGCGATTGGCGAAGAACGCCTTGAGCTTTGCCCACATGTCTTTTTATCCCGCTGGAGCCTTCAGGCCCCGGTACGCAAAGTGATTTCGACGCGACGGTTCTGGGCGCGGCCCTCGGGCGTCGTGTTGGGCACCAGCGGCCGGCTGTCGGCCAGGCCCTCGGCCTTGACGACATGGTTCTGCACGGACTGCGACAGCAGCGCGGCGACGCCGCGCGCGCGCTCGAGCGACAGCTCGTAGTTCGACGGGAAGCGCAGCGACCGCTTGGTCGGCTGGTTGTCGGTGTTCCCGCTGACGATGACGAGGCCCGGCACCTGGTTGATCGCCGCGGCGATGCGGTTGATCACCGGAACCAGCTCGGGCCGGATCTCGGAGCCGCCCGGGTCGTACAACCGGTCGCCGCGCATGATCACGCGGCTCGATGCGGCGTCCTCGATCACGTCGAGCTGACCGGCGGCGATCTCGTCGGCCAGCAGCGGCTTCAGCCGCGGCGCGGCCGGCGGCGGCGGCGGCGGTGGCGCGCGCTTGAGGTCGCCGACCTCCGAATGCAGGCCCGCGAGCGACGTGAACACCGGATCCGACTTCGACGCCAGCGCCAGCGCGAACACGAGATACACGATGAACAGCAGCAGCGCGACCGCGGCCAGCACGATCCACCCCGAAATCCGCCGCGCGAACGGTTTCGGCGCGCGCTGCTGGCCTTTCCACTTGCCGGACAGGTCGCGATCGAATTCGCCGCGCTCGCGCCGGATGACGCCGTGCAGCCGGTCGCGCAACGCGTCGAGCTGGGCGCGCCCGTCCTCGATCACGCTGAAGCGGCCCTCGAAACCGAGCGCGATGCACACGTACATCAGTTCGAGCAGGTCGATGTTGCGGCGCGGATCCTCCATGGCCTTGTCGAGCAATTGGAAGAATTTCTCGCCGCCGAAGCCTTCGCGGTGCAGCGTGACCAGCAGGCTCTGCTGCACCCACTCCGGGCTGGCGCCCCACGGCATGTTCGCCACCGCTTCGTCGATCACGGTGCACAGCGCATAGCGCGCGATGAGCACGTGCTCCGGGCTGGCGCCGGCGGTGCGCGCGCGGCTCTCGAAATCGGTGATCGCCCGCAACAGGTCGTTGCGCAATCCGGCCGGGTCGGCATGCTTCAGCGAGCGCCGGATCGTGGGCACCGTGTTCAGCAACACGGACGCGTGGGCGACCAACGGGTTGAGGCCGACGGGGCTCGCGGAGCCGTCGTCCACGTCGGACAGCACCGAAGACGCGTCGAGCGTCACCGCCTGCCCCGCCGCGCTTTGCGCCGCCGGGCGCCGGCCGCCCGGCTTCGGGATCATGATGGTGGATTCGGAATCGGGCTGATTCGGCAGGTTGGGCAGATCCGGCAGCCCGGGAAAGGGAGGTTCGCTCATTGGATTCGCCTCAGGGCTTGAGCGCCCAAAGCTCCAGCTGCAGGCCCGGGAAATCGCCGGCGATGTGCAAGGCGAGCACCTTGGTCACGTCGAGCTGTTTCCACAGTTCGCTGTTGCGGTCGAGCTGGAAGTACGTGAAGCCGGCGTAATACGGCATGCGCGGCGGCGCCATCGGCAAAGGTTCGACGGCGATCGCCGGCAGGTGCAGCCGGACGAGGTCGCGGATCCGGTCCGGCGGCCCGATCTTGACCTGCGACGGAAAACGCGTGCGGACGAACTCGCCCGTCTTGTCGGCGTTGACGGCGAGCACGAACATCGCGCTGCGCAGCAGCTCGGGATCGGGCACCACGCCCGTGTACAGACCGGCGGCGCGCTCCTGCAGCGGGATCGGCACCGCGTTCGGGTTGATGACTTCCGTGAGCAGCTCGCGGAAATCGAACATCAGCGGCTCGAACGTGCCCCTCAGGTCTTCGTGGCGGTACGGCGCCTGGATGCGCGCGCGGCGCTTGCGGCGTTCGCTGAACGTGGCGAATTCGCCGGCCGCCTGCACGAGCACCGCGTACAAGGACTCGGGATGCAGGCTCTCGCGTTCCGCCAAGTGCGTCAACCACGGATCGAAGCGGTTGGCGACCTGCAGCATCATGAAGTCGCCGATCTCGCCGACGCCTTTTTGCTGCGACTGGTTCAAGCGCGAGGCGAGCGTGTCGGCCCGATGGCGCACGAGGTTGCGGGCCTCGGTCAGGAACTCCTGCAGCCGCGAGAAGCCGCGGCATTCGAGGGCCGGCGGGATGAAGCTCTCGTCGAGGACCAACTGGCCGGTGCTGCGCCGTTCGATGACGCGCGCCACGGCGACGCTGCAGAAGCCGGAGCGCGGATCGTCGTCCAGCATCAGGCGCAGGTTCAGCTGCGCGAGCTTCATCTCGGCCGGATCCCCGATGCCCAGCACGTTGTCGTCGACGCGGTCGTCGTGCCCGACGAAACGCGAGAGCGCCGTGGTCGGCCCCGCCTCGACCGCGAATTCCGGCATGCCCGACCGCACGAGCGGCAACGCGAGGTGGATCAGGGATTCCTTGACCTCGGTGCCGATCTCGATGGCCAACGGCGCGGCGTACTCCTCGGGGATCGAGAACGGCGTGCCGTCCGGCAGCACGCCGCGCGCCGACCTGACGGCCAGGCGCCCGATCTTCAGCGCCTCCTCGTCGAGCCGCAGGCTGGACAGCCCCCACGATGGCGACAGGAGGCCGGCCGTTCGGGATTCCACCAACATCTCGACGGAGCGCTCGAGTTGCTGGAAATGCTGGGGCCGCAGGAACAGGCCTTCGGACCAGATGACGCGCTTTCGGCTCATGCTCTTCTTGTCGTGGAGGCGCCGCGCCCGATGCGCGCCGCCAAGTAGAAATGACGGCCAAGTCGAGTCGCAAGGCCGCGCCAACTGTACACGCAATCCCCTCGCGCAAGGGACGGCGCGCCGCTCAGGGGCCGCACAGATCGGCCCCGTCCGCGGCGATCGACCTCCAACCCGACAAGCGCGCCTTCGGGACGCGCCGGTCGCTCTCCAGCGCGATGAAGCCGGCGGCCCGCAACGCCCGCACGTCGCCTTCGCCGAGATAGAGCTCGGCCACCGCCTGCAGCCGGGGTTCGTCGCCGCTGCGGTCGATGAACGCCGGCAAGTCTTCGAGCTCGATCCGCGACCGCGCACCGGCATCGCCGCCGCGCCGCGACGCGTCCTGCGCCAGCAGCATCGCGGCGTCGATCGCGGCGCTGCGCCACACCAGCAGCTCGTGGAGCGCGCCGCCGCCGGCATCGGCGAGTTCGTCGAACGCGAACGCCGAGACCGGCTCGTCGCGCGGGCCGTAGGGCAGGCGCGCGAGCAGCCGCGGGAAGGTGAGGCCGATGCGCGGGCCGAGCGCGCTCTCGCGCAGCGCGCGCCAGACGCGGGCCTGGGGTGAAGCGAGCACCTCGGCCTCGCCGCTCGTCGACAAGCCGACCAACGACGGCGCCGCGCCGGCGATCAGGACCGCGCCTTGGGATTCGGCCAGGCCCGCAAGGCCGCCGAGCAGCGACATCTCCGCGAGGCTCGGCCCGAATTCCTCGCCGCTGACGAGCACGTCGCACCCGCGCCCGTCACCCCTCAGCGCAGGCACCAACGCGCAACGGGCCGCTTCGCCGCCCGCGGCCGCCAGATCGGCCAGCGCTTCGTCGGCCCGGCAATCGAGCAACTCGAGGCGGACGCCGCCGTCGGCCATGTCCAATCGACGCACGAAGCGATCGACGCCGCGCCACGCGGCTTCGAGACGACGCCACGACGGGTCGCGCAACACATGACGCAGCAAGCCCGCGGCGGCATCGTTCGACGTCGCCTCGGCAGGCGCCGTGGCGGAGTGCGGCACCGAGGGCACGGCGGCCAGCTGGCGAATGAAGCGATCGATCGCATCGCCAGGCGCCGGCGCGTTC
>JBEVLR010000033.1:0-10967 GCA_040509075.1 Burkholderiaceae bacterium
CCCTAAACTCGGGCCGATGAATTCGACCTCGAACCCGCCTTGCGCGCGCGCCGAAGAGTTGCGCGCCGTCCTGAACGAGCATGCGCACCGGTACCACGTCCTCGACGAGCCGACGATCCCCGACGCCGAGTACGACCAGCTGTTTCGGGAGCTGCAGGCGATCGAGGAAGCGCATCCCGCCCTCGCGACGCCCGATTCGCCGACGAAGCGCGTCGCCGGCCAGGTGCTGGAGGGGTTCGCCAGCGTGCGCCATGCCGTGCCGATGCTCAGCATCCGCACCGAGACCGACACCACCTCCGGCGGCGCGCAGGCGTTCGATGCGCGCGTGCGGCGCGAGCTGGCGCTGACCGAGGCCGATCCGCCGATCGACTACGCGGCGGAGCTGAAGTTCGATGGCCTGGCGATCAACCTGCGCTACGAGCGCGGCGTTCTCTCGCAGGCCGCGACGCGCGGCAACGGCGAGACCGGCGAGGACGTCACGTCCAACATCCTGACCATCCGCCAGATCCCGCTGCGGCTGCGCGGCAACGTCGCGCCGGTGCTGGAAGTGCGCGGCGAGGTCTACATGAAGCGCGCCGATTTCGACGCGTTGAACGAACGCCAGCGCGCGTTGATCGCGGGCGGCGCGAAGAACGAGAAGACCTTCGTCAACCCGCGCAACGCGGCGGCCGGGGCGGTGCGCCAGCTCGACTCGGGCGCCACGCGCAAGCGGCCGCTGAGCTTCTTCGCGCACGGCCTGGGCGATGTGCAGGGCTGGGAGATCCCGGCCACCCACAGCGGCGTGCTGGATGCGCTCGAAGCTTTCGGCCTGCCCGTGTCGAAGGAACGCGTCGTGTCGCGCGGGGTGGAAGGGCTGGTCGAGTTCCACCGGCGCATGGGCGCGGCGCGCGACGCGCTGCCGTTCGACATCGATGGCGTCGTCTACAAGGTCGATTCGCGCGAATTGCAGGCCAAGCTGGGCTATGTCAGCCGCGAGCCGAGATGGGCCGTCGCGCACAAATACCCGGCGCAGGAGCAGACGACGCTGCTGCTGGGCATCGACGTGCAGGTGGGCCGCACCGGCAAGCTGACGCCGGTGGCCAAGCTGCGGCCCGTGTTCGTCGGCGGCACCACCGTCAGCAACGCGACGCTGCACAACGAGGGCGAGGCGCGGCGCAAGGACGTGCGCGTCGGGGACACGGTGATCGTTCGGCGCGCGGGCGACGTGATCCCGGAGGTCGTCGGCGTGGCGCTGGAGCGGCGCACGCCGGAGGTCGCGCGGCGGCCCGCGTTCGACATGCTCGCGCGCGTGGGCGGCCGCTGCCCGATCTGCGCGAGCCCGATCGCGCGCGAGGAAGGCGAGGCCGACTGGCGCTGCACCGGCGGACTCACCTGCCCGGCGCAGTGCAAGCAGGCGTTGCTGCATTTCGCGGGCCGGCGCGCGGTCGATATCGAAGGGCTGGGAGACAAGGTCGTCGACCAGCTGGTCGACGCCGGCATCGTGCGCACCTTGCCCGAGCTGTACAAGCTCGGTTTCGCGAAGCTCGCGGCATTGGAACGGATGGGCGACAGGAGCGCCCGCAACCTGATCGACGCCATCGACAGGAGCCGGGAGACGACGCTGCCGCGTTTCCTGTTCGGCCTCGGCATCCGCCATGTCGGCGAGACGACCGCCAAGGATCTCGCCCGCCATTTCGGCGACATCGACCGGCTGATGGCCGCGAGCGTCGAGCAGCTGCTGGAGGTCGGCGACGTGGGCCCCATCGTCGCGCGCAGCGTGCGCGCCTTCTTCGACCAGCCGCACCACCGCGAGGTCGTGGAGCAACTGCGCGCCGCGGGCCTCACGTGGCCGGCGATCGAAGGCACCGCCAGCGACGCCCACCGCCCGCTGCTCGGCAAGACGCTGGTGCTGACCGGCACGTTGCCCACGCTCGGCCGCGATGGCGCGAAAGACCTGATCGAGGCCGCCGGCGGCAAAGTCAGCGGATCGGTGTCGAAGAAGACGCATTGGGTGGTCGCCGGCGAGGAGGCGGGCGGCAAGCTCGAGAAGGCGAGGGCGCTGGGCGTGCCGGTGATCGACGAAGCGGGCCTGCTCGCGTTGCTGGACGCGCCGCGGGACGCGGTCGACGAGGCCGCGCGCGGCGCAGGCTGATTTCCGCGGTCGCCCGCCTGCTTCCGCGCCGCGCCGCAAAATCGACCCATCCCTTTGCCGAAAGACCGCCGCCATGACCGTCCGCGACCTCCTGAAAATGGGCGACCCGCGCCTGCTGCGCATCGCCCGGCCCGTCGAGCGGTTCGACACGCCCGAGCTGCACGAGCTGATCGCCGACATGTTCGAGACGATGCGGCATGCGAACGGCGCGGGCCTCGCGGCGCCGCAGATCGGCGTCGACCTGCAATTGGTGATCTTCGGCTTCGACCGCAACGAACGCTATCCGGACGCCCCCGCGGTGCCCAAGACGGTGCTGATCAATCCGACGGTCACGCCGCTCGGCGCCGTCGAGGTCGACGGCTGGGAAGGCTGCCTGTCGGTGCCGGGCCTGCGCGGCGTCGTGCCGCGCTGGGAGCGCATCCGCTACACCGGGGCGGGCCCGGGCGGCGATCCGATCGACCGCGAAGCCGAGGGTTTCCATGCGCGCGTGGTGCAGCACGAAGTCGACCATCTGCTGGGCCGGCTCTATCCGACCCGGATGAAGGATCTGACCAAGCTCGGTTTCACGAGCGTGCTGTTTCCCGGCATGGACCCGGACGCGGACGACTGATCGGCGTCCGCCGCGGGGCCGGATACGGATTGGAACATCACTGTCGAGCGCGTGCTCCACAATAGGGCCCATGAACGGCGGGCAGGGTCCCCGTCGCGCGCTGGAGGGTCATGAACGCTTCGTTTTCCGATCATCGGGTCGCCGCGGTGCCGCGGCTTCGGGGTTCGCCGCGGTGGCGTGCCGCGGCCTCGGCGGGCCTGCTGGCCGCCGCCTGCCTGTGCGGCGCCGGCGCGCGCGCCGACGAGGAACCGCCGGGGCGGATCGCACGCGCCGCGGAGGTCTCGGGCGATGTCCGCACCGTCGACGCGCAGGGCGAATGGGTGACGCTGCCGCGCAACCAGCCGCTGTCGACCGGCGATCGCGTGATCACCGGCAAGGAAGGGCGGGCGACGATCGAAATCGGCTCGTCCACGGTCCGCATCGGTCCGGTCAGCGACCTGTCGATCCGGCGGCTGGACGACCAGAAAATCTTCCTGCATTTCAGCCACGGCCAGATGGCGTTGCGCGCGCGTTCGGCCGACATCCTCGGCGAACTCGCCGTCGACACCGATGAAGGCGTCTGGGTCCCGCGCCATCCGGGCCATTTCCGCTTCGATCGCGCGCCGCGCCAGGTGCTCGCGGTGCAGGCGTGGTCCGGTGACTTGCTGCTGGAGGCGCCCGACAGCTCGCTGCCGGTCGGCGCGAACCAGCGCGCCGAGGTCTGGCGCGAAGGCCCGCGGGCGGCGACGCATTCCAAGATGGTCGCCCCGATGGTCGACGATTTCGCCAACTGGGCGCTGGCGCGCAATGGCGTCGACGACCGCGACGCCTCGGTCGTCGCCGCCGCCCTCGCGCAGGGCGTGCCGCTGGAGATGACCGGCGCGAGCGACCTGGTGCGCTACGGGCAATGGAGCGATGCGCCCGGCTTCGGCAGCGTCTGGATGCCCGACGCCGTGCCGTCGGGCTGGGCGCCTTACCAGGACGGCTTCTGGACCTGGATCGCTCCGTGGGGCTGGACGTGGGTCGACGACAGTCCGTGGGGCTTCGCCCCGTTCCATTACGGGCGCTGGGTGCCCTTGCATGGCCGCTGGGCGTGGACGCCGGGACATTGGAGCGGCCGGCCCGTCTATGCGCCGGCGCTCGTCGGTTGGCTGGGCGGCGCGGGCTTCGCGCTGGACGGCGCGCCGGCCATCGGCTGGGTCGCGCTGGCGCCCGACGAATTGTTCTTTCCGGGCTATGCGGTGTCGTCGCGTTACTGGAGCATCGTCAACAACGGCCGCACGCCGCCGGCGCGGCGGTTGCCCGAATCCTTGAAGGGACGGACGCGCTTCGTGCCGGCCGGCCCGGTGGCGTATGCGAACGTCGGCGCGCCTGACGCGGTCGCGGTCATCGCCACGGCGTCGCTGCTGCCGCGCGCGCCGGTCGGCGCGATGCGGTCGGATCGGCGGCGCTCCCCGCCTGGGGCCATGATGGCCAAGGCGGCCGAACTGCCGCCCCCCGGGCCGCCCGCGGGCCGCGCGGCGCTGGCGGCGGCCGCGGAGGTCGTGCCGGTGTCCAGAGCCGGCGCACCGGCATCGGCTGGCGTGCCGGCGATCGCGCCGCCGTCGATGCGCACGACGCCGATCTCGGCGCCCGCTTCGACGATGGCGCTGCGCAAGCCGGCACCGCCAGCGGTGCCGGTTCCGCCGTCCGCGACCAGCGGCGCGCAACGCCTGTCCGCCGATCGTTACGACGCCGATCTGCGGGAGCGGCGCTGAAAACCGGAGGGCGTCGGCTCAGCGTTTCAGCAGCGGTTCCAACGCGGGCCAGACGTTGTCGAGGATGAGCGGGTGCGCTTTCGCGATCGGGTGGATGCCGTCGGCCTGGAACCAGTCCCGGGCGTCCGGCCGATCGGCGACGCCTTTCAGCATGAACGGCACCAGCGCCGCATCGTGCGCGGCGGCGACGGCGGCATACATCTGCGCGAACTCGTCGTTGTATCGGCGACCGTAGTTCGGCGGCACCTGGATGCCCAGGATCAACACCTTGGCGCCCGCGGCGGCCGCTCGGGCCGCCATCGCGTCGAGGTTGCGCCGCACCTCGGGGATCGGCGTGCCGCGCAGCGCATCGTTGCCGCCGAGCTCGATCACCACGATGGCCGGATGCGCCTCCTTCAGCAGCGCCGGCAGGCGCGCCAGGCCGCCCGCGGTCGTGTCGCCGCTGATGCTCGCGTTGAGCACCGAGGCGCCGGACGGACGGGCCGCCAGGCGTTGGGCGAGCAGCGACACCCAGCCGCTGCCGCGCGCCAGCCCGAATTCGGCCGACAAGCTGTCGCCGACCACCGCCACGACCGGCGGCGGGCGCGCGGCCGCCGGGGCGGCGCCGAGCGGGGCCGTGAACGCGGCGCCGAGCAAGGCGCAGGCGGCCGCGCTAAAGTGCAGCAGCCTTCGGCGCGTGCGCCCCATCCCGAGAAATGCCTGCATGTGTGAACCCATCATCGTCGTCGATCGACTCGTCCGCCAGGTCAGCGACGCCACCGGCACCCTGACGATTCTCCACGACATCTCGTTCACCTTGCAGGCCCGCGAATCGGTCGCCGTCGTCGGCGCTTCCGGCTCCGGCAAAAGCACCTTGCTGGGATTGATCGCCGGACTGGACGTCCCCAGCTCGGGCTCGGTTCGGATGGCGGGCGCCGACCTGTTCGCGCTGGACGAGGACGCCCGCGCCGCGGTGCGCGCCGAGCGCGTCGGTTTCGTGTTCCAGAATTTCCAGTTGCTCGCGCATCGCACCGCGGTCGAGAACGTGATGTTGCCGCTCGAGCTCGCCGGCGTGCGCGACGCCCGTGCGCGCGCGGCGGACATGCTGTCGCGCGTCGGCCTGGGCGGGCGGCTGCGGCACTATCCACGCGTGCTGTCGGGCGGCGAGCAGCAGCGCGTGGCGTTGGCGCGCGCGTTCGTCGTGCGGCCGCAGGTGCTGTTGGCCGACGAGCCGACCGGCAGCCTCGACTTCGCGACCGGCGAGGCGGTGATGTCGTTGATGTTCGAGCTCAACCGGGAGATCGGCACGACGCTGGTGCTGGTCACGCACGACGCGGCGATCGCCGCGCGCTGCGACCGCCAACTGCGCATCGAAGCCGGCCGCCTCGTCCCGGAATGAAGGACGCGCCCGTTCCGCAAAGGTCGGGGCGCGCCGTCGTCGAAGCGGCGATCGCCGCCGCGGACGGTCACTTGGCCGGCGTCGAGCCCGCGGCGGGCGCCTGCGGCGCGCTTTCAGCGGCGAACTTGTAATCGGTCTTGGCCGACGACCGCAGCTTCTCCTGATACTCCTGCAGCTTGACTTGCGCCATCTGCTGCTTGAGTTTGTCCTTCACGTCGTCGAAGGCCGGGAACTTCGCGGGGCGGATTTCCTCGAGCTTGATGATGTGGTAGCCGAACTGGGTTTTGACCGGGGCATCGGTCATTTCGCCCGGCTTCAGCTTTTCCAGCGCGGCGGAGAATTCGGGCACGTAGGACTGGGGTTTGGCCCAATCGAGATCGCCGCCGTTCTCGGCCGAACCGGTGTCCTTCGAATTCTTCTTCGCCAGATCCTCGAATTTCGCGCCGGCCTTGAGCTGGGCGATCAACTTCTTCGCTTCGTCTTCGTTGTCGACGAGGATGTGGCGCGCACGGTATTCATTGCCCGACTGCGTGGCCTTGACCTTGTCGTATTCGGCGCGCGCCGCGGCGTCGTTGACCGGATGCGTCTTCTCGAAGTTCTGGAACAGCGTGTTGATCAGCACCGTCTGGCGCACCAGCTCGAGCTGCGATTTGTAATCGGCCGAATTCGCGATGCCCTGCTTCTCGGCTTCCTGCGCGAATATCTCGCGCATCACGACCTGGTCGCGGGCCTGGGACTGCAATTCGGGCGGCGCGGCTTCCGCGGAATTGTGGGTGGCCGTGCGGATCAGCGCATCGACGCGGGCCTTGGGAACCGGCTTGCCGTTGACGACGGCGACGTTCTGGGCCATCACCGCCATCGGCAGCACCAGGGTGCCGATCAACGCGGCCGAAATTTTGAAATTCATGCTGGGGGACTTTCGAGTGAACGTTCTTGGAAGTGACCGGGACGGCGAGGTTCCCGGAAATTCACCGTTGCGAACAGCTCGCTTCAAGCCGACCTGCGGAACCGAAGTCACCAGGGCTGCGGCAGGCGCGGCCCGGCCGGGAACGTTTCGGGATTTCCGGGCGACGGAAGCGAATCGACATCGAACCGTCAGGCTTCGGCAGGGGTGCGAGCATCGATGGCCAGTGCGTGAATGCCCTCGGCCATCCACGGGCGAAGGGCATCATACACGAGGCGATGGCGGGCGATCCTCGACATTCCGGCGAAGCGGTCGCTGACGATTCTCAGGTTGAAATGGGCGCCCGCGAGCGCCCCCACATGGCCGGCGTGGGCGGCGCTGTCGTCGACGAGTTCGAGCGCCGTCGGCTCGAACCGGGCGGTCAGGGCGGCCGCGATCGCGTCGCGCAGCGTGCCGGCGCTCATCTCGCCGATTTGTCGGCCGACAGCGGCTCGAGGTGGCGGCTCAGGTAGATGCCCTGGCCGATGATGAAGAGGAACGACACCGCGGTCGTGCCGAACGTATGGAAGTTGGCCCAGGTGTCCGTCGAGAACGCGTAGATGACCCACACGTTGAGCAGGCCCATCAAACCGAAATAGGCGACCCAGGCGAAGTTCAGGCGTTGCCAGACCATGTCGCTCAGTTCGATCTCCTCGCCGAGGGTCGAGCGCAGCAGGTTGCGGTGGAAGAACGTCTGGCTGACCCAGAACACCAGGCCCATCACCCAGAACGCCACGCTGGGCTTCCACTTGATGAACGTCTCGTTGTGGAACCACACGGTCAGCCCGCCCAGGCCGACGATCAGCGCGAGGCTGATCCACAGCATCAGGTCGATCTTGCGCCGCTTGGCTTTCATCCAGGCGACCTGCAGCAGCGTCGCGGCGATCACCACGATCGTGCCGAGCAGCACCGGCGCTTCCTTGGGGCCGACGACGCCGCCCGAGACGAGGCCGCCGAACCAGTGGGTGGCGAAGGCCGCGGCGTCGTCGGGATGCAGGCCGGCCACCTTGTAGGTGACGAAGAAGAAGGCCAGCGGCAGGAAGTCGAGCAGGAGTTTCATCGTCGGTCGGGGCGCCCGCGAAAGGCGGGTCGACTGGGCACGGGCGGGACGGACGCCCGGACGGCCGGGCGCCGGAAGACCTACTTCGCGGCGTCGAAGTCTATCGCAGCCGAATTGATGCAGAAACGTTCGCCCGTCGGATCCGGCCCGTCTTCGAACACATGCCCCAGGTGCGAGCCGCAGTTCGCGCAGCGGACTTCGACGCGGCGCATGCCGTGCGACGAGTCGACGACGCGTTCGACGCGGCCTTCCTCGATGGCCGACGAATAGCTCGGCCAACCGCAACCGGCGTCGAACTTGGCCTCGGAATCGAACAGCACCGCACCGCAGCCGGCGCAGCGGTAGGTGCCGTCCTCGAAGTGATCCCAGTACTTGCCGGTGAACGCGCGCTCGGTGGCCGCGTGGCGGGCGACCTGGTACCGCATCGGATCGAGCTGCGCGCGCCATTCGGCGTCGGTCTTGCGGACCGCATAGGTCGCGTCGTCGTTCGGGTGGGGCGTCGTCGGGCGGGGGGTCGGTGGGGTCATGGCCTGGATGATGGGGGCGCGGCCGGCCGTTTCAACCGGTCTAATCCCCAATTCCCGGCCAAGCCCCCGGGCGACCCGGGGCCGCCGGCCTTTCAGGACGAGCAGGAGACCTGGACGCGTGGCGCGCCGTCGGGCGGCGGCGCGGCGTAGCGCGCGAGTTCCGGCTGTTCGTCGAAAGGCCGGCGCAGCAGCGCGTGCAACTGCCGCACTTCGGAGAAATCGCCGGCCGCGGCGAGTTCGATGGCCCGCTGGGCGAGATGGTTGCGCAAGATGTATTTCGGATTCGTGCGCCGCAGCGCGGCCCGGCGTTGGGCATCGGCCCGGGGCTCGCGCTCCAGGCGTTTCAGGTAGCGTTCCCCCCACGCGTCGGCGGCCGGCCGCGCGATGAACAGGTCGCGCAGCGCGGCGGGCGTCGCGCCGGCGCCGCGATCGAATTCGGCCAGGCTGCGCCACGCGGTCGTGTAGTCGATGCGCTCGCCGGCCAGCAGCGCGAGGAAATCGTCGAGCAACGGCTGGTCGGCCGCCTCCACGGTTTCCAGCCCCAGTTTCGCGCGCATCAGGCCGGCGTAGGCGGCCGTGAAGTCGTCGCCGAAACGGTCGAGCACCGTTTCGAGCGCCGTGCCGGATCCGTCGCTCAGCGGGCGCAGCGCGTGGGCCAGCGCGTGCAGGTTCCACCAGGCCACGCTGGGTTGGCGCGCGAACGCATAGCGGCCCTGGCCATCGGAATGGTTGCAGACGAAGCCGGGATCGAAGCCGTCCAGGAAGCCGAACGGGCCGTAATCGATCGTCAGCCCCAGGATGGACATGTTGTCGGTGTTCATCACCCCGTGCGCGAAGCCTGCGGCCTGCCAGCGCGCGACCGTCGCGGCGGTTCGGCGCACGACCTCGGCGAACCACGCCCGCAGCGGATCGGGCGCCGCAGCGCCGTCGGGGCGGCCTTCCTCCAGCTCGGGGAAAAGCGTCTCGATCGTGAAGTCGACCAGCCGCCGCAGCGCCGCATGCCGGCCCGTGTGCGAGAAATGCTCGAAATGGCCGAAGCGCAGGAAGCTCGGCGCGACGCGGGTGACGATCGCGGCGGTCTCCGGCGTTTCGCGCATCACCGGCAGCGCGGAGCCGACGACGCACAGGGCCCGCGTGGTCGGCACGCCGAGCGCGTGCATCGCTTCGGAGCAGAGGAATTCGCGGATCGACGAACGCAGCACGGCGCGCCCGTCGCCCATGCGCGAATACGGCGTGCGGCCGGCGCCCTTGAGCTGGATCTCCAGGCCGCCGGCGCCGGTGCTCAGCTCGCCCAGCAGCAGCGCCCGCCCGTCGCCGAGCTGGCCGGCCCAGACGCCGAACTGGTGGCCGCCGTAGACGGAGGCCATCGGGTGCATGCCCGGCCAGGTGGCGCGGCCGGTCAGCGCGTCGGCCGAGCGCCAGTCCGGACGCGTCGACCAGTCCGCCGGAAAGTCCAGCAGGGCGGCGCAATCGTCGCTGGTCGCGACCCAGTGCGGTTCGGGGAAGGGCTGCGCGGCGAGTTCGGTGCCGAACTCGCGGCGGCCCGGCGCGGCGACGGGGGCCGCCGGGCTTTCGCCCGTCGCGGCGGCGAACTGCGCGAAGCGGTTGATCCAGCGCGACGCGCCGGGGCCGGAGGGCGCGGGGTCGTCGCGTCGCGGAGGGGAGTCGTCGGCCGGGGCCGGTGCGGCGGGAGGGGTCATGCCGCGAGTTTGCCCCTTGTCGCGACGAGGCGCCCGCCGCCGGTGTACACCCACGGCTTCGCCATGAATGGAGGATCGCCCCATGATCCGCAAGACCGCGGCCGACTTCCCGCCGGAAGTGCTGAAACTCTTCGACCGGTACGTGCACGGCGGCCTGTCGCGCCGCGGCTTCCTCGACGGTGCCGCCAAGTACGCCGTCGGCGGCACGACCGCGGTCGGCCTGCTCGAGGCGCTGAGCCCGGATTTCGCGGCGGCGCAGCAGGTGGCCGCCGGCGATCCGCGCATCGAGGCCGCTACGCTCGCGTTCGATTCGCCGCGGGGCCACGGCAAGGCGGGCGGCTACCTGGTGCGCCCCGCGAAGGCGCCGGCCCGGATCCCGGCCGTGCTGGTCGTGCACGAAAACCGCGGCTTGAACCCGCACATCGAAGACATCGCCCGCCGCCTCGCGCTCGAGGGCTACCTGGCGTTCGCGCCCGACGCGCTGTTCACGCTCGGCGGCTACCCCGGCGATGAAGACAAGGCGCGCGAGCTGTTCGGCAAGCTCGACGTGGCCAAGGTCAAGGCCGATTTCCTCGCCGCGGCCGGCGCGCTCGAGGCGCATCCGGGCGCCGACGGGCGCGTCGGCGCCGTCGGCTTCTGCTTCGGCGGCGGCATCGTCAATTTCCTGGCCACGCAATGGCCCGCGCTCGACGCCGGGGTGCCGTTCTACGGCGCGGCGCCGGAGCTCGCGGACGTGCCGCGCATCCGCGCGCCGCTGTTGCTGCACTTCGCGCAGAACGACGACCGCATCAACGGCGCCTGGCCGCCGTACGAGGCGGCGCTGAAGGCGGCCAAGGTCGACTTCCAGGCGTTCAAGTACGCCAACACCGAGCACGGCTTCAA
>JBEVLR010000034.1:0-6225 GCA_040509075.1 Burkholderiaceae bacterium
GGCGCCGCGGCATCGGCCGTCGCCGCCGAACGCCGCCATGGATCTGCCGCCCCGCTCCGCCGCCGCCGCCGTTCCCGGCTTGGAAGATCCGCACCTGTGGCTCGAAGACGTGCTCGGCGAGCAGCCGTTGGCGTGGGTGCGCGAGCACAACGTGCAAACCCGCGCGGTGCTGGAGGCCTGGCCGCGCTTCGACGAGACGCGCGCGGTCTTCCGCGCGATCCTCGACTCGAAAGACCAGATCCCCGCCATCACGCGCCGCGGCGCCTGGTTCTACAACTTCTGGCGCGACGACCGGCATCCGCGCGGGCTGTGGCGGCGCACCACGCTGGACGAATACCGGCGGGCGGAGCCGGCGTGGGAGACCCTCATCGACCTCGACGCGCTGGCCGCGGCCGAGAACGAGAACTGGGTCTGGGCCGGCGCGACCGGCCTGGCGCCGGCGTACGAGCGCTACCTGATATCGCTGTCGCGCGGCGGCTCCGACGCGCACGTCGTGCGCGAATACGACCTCGGCCGGCGCGCGTTCGTCGCCGGCGGCTTCGAGTTGCCCGAGGCGAAGTCCGACATCGACTGGGTGGACGCGGACGCGATCTACCTCGCCACCGATTTCGGGCCCGGCAGCCTCACCGATTCAGGCTATCCGCGCGTGATCAAACGCTGGTCGCGCGGCACGCCGCTGGCGAGCGCGACGGTGATGTTCGAAGGGGAAGCGGCCGACGTCGCGGCCAGCGTCCACGTCGACCGCACGCCGGGCTTCGAGCGCACGGTGTTCAGCCGTTCGATCGATTTCTACAACTCGCGCCTGTTCCTGCTGGAAGGCACCGCGGCGGCGACCGGAGCGCCGATGCTGTCGCCGATCGACAAGCCCGACGACGCGAGCCTCAGCTTCTGGCGCGGGCGCGTGCTGCTCGAGCTGCGCTCCGACTGGGAAGTGGCGGGCGCGCGCTGGCCGCGCGGCTCGCTCATCGTGGCCGATGCCCAGGCCTACCTGCGCGGCGACCGCGCGTTCGAGGCGCTGTTCACGCCGACCGCGACCTGCTCGCTGGCGGGCTTCGGCACGACGAGGACGCGCGTCGTGCTCAACGTGCTGGACAACGTCGCCGGCCGCATCGTGGAACTCGAGCCGACCCCGCACGGCTGGCGCCGGCGCGCGGTCGACGCGCCGTTCCCGGGCGCATTGTCGACGACCGAGCTGCACGATCCGACGCTCGCCGACGACCCGCTCGGAGAATCCTGGCTCATCAGCTACACCGACTTCCTGACGCCCGATTCGCTGATGCTGGGGCACGCCGGCAGCGACGCCCGCGAACCGCTGAAATCGCGCCCGTCCTACTTCGACGCCTCGGGCATGCGCGTCGAGCAGAGGTTCGCCGCCTCCAAGGACGGGACGCCGATCCCGTATTTCGTCGTCTGGCCGCGCGACGCGAAGCCCGATGGCCGCAACCCGACGCTGCTCTACGGCTACGGCGGCTTCGAGGTGTCGTTGACGCCGTGGTATTCAGGCGCCTGGGGCAACGCGTGGTACGAGAAGGGTGGCGTGCTCGTGGTCGCCAACATCCGCGGCGGCGGCGAATTCGGGCCGGCCTGGCACCAGTCCGCCGTCAAGGAAAACAAGCAGCGCAGCTACGACGATTTCATCGCGGTCGCCCAGGATCTGATCGCGACCCGGGTCACGAGCCCGCGCCACCTCGGGATCGAAGGCGGCAGCAACGGCGGGCTGCTGGTCGGCGCCGTCGCGATGCAGCGCCCCGACCTGTTCAACGCGGTCAGCTGCCAGGTTCCGCTGCTGGACATGAAACGCTTCAACAAGCTGCTGGCCGGCGCATCGTGGATGGCCGAATACGGCAATCCCGACCTCCCCGCGGAGTGGGCCTGGATCTCGCGGTACAGCCCCTATCAGAACGTCCGGCCCGACATCCGCTATCCGGCCATCCTGTTCACCACGTCGACGCGCGACGATCGCGTGCATCCCGGCCATGCGCGCAAGATGGCGGCCCGCATGATGGGCCAGGGGCACGACGTCCTGTACTACGAAAACATCGAAGGCGGCCACGGCGGGGCGGCCGACAACGCGCAGCGCGCCGACCTGCAGGCGCTGCAGTTCGCGTTCCTGTGGCAGAAGCTGGGGAAATGATCCGCGCCCGCGGCGCCTTCGGCGGCGCTTTCCCCCGCCCTTCCCGGTGCCGCGGCGCCCGGCCGGGGGATTCGCCATGAACCCGGAAATCCGGCACGACCGCGCCCGCAATCGATTCGAGGCCATCGTCGACGGTCATCTCTGCACGGCCGACTACCAGTTGCGCGGCGACGTGCTGTGGATGATGCACACCGGCGTGCCGGAGACCGTCGGCGGGCGCGGTGTCGCGGCGCGGCTGGTTCAAGCGGCGCTCGACTGGGCCGAAGGGCAAGGCTGGCGCATCGAGCCGGCCTGCAGCTACGTCGCCGCCTACATGCGGCGGCATCCGCAGACGCTCAAACTTCTAGCGCGCGACCGTTGAAACCCGAACCGCACCTGAACGGTGCGGGGCTCCCGGCCTCGATCATTCGGCCGAAAGAGGCTTTGAACGCGCCCGCGCACCTCCGCCATGTCCCCACCCCCCGATCCAAGCCAGCAAACCGACGGCGATGCCCCGCACGCCGCGCTGCCCTGCGTGATGGACATCGAGGCGTCCGGTTTCGGGCGCGGCAGCTACCCGATCGAGATCGGGTTCGTGCTGCCCGACGGCACCGCCTACTGCACGCTGATCCAGCCTGACGAAACCTGGACGCACTGGGACAGCGGCGCGCAACGCATGCACGGCATCCCGCGCGCGCTGCTGCTGAGCCATGGCCGTTGCGCCGCCGAGGTGGCCGGCGAACTCAATCGCCGGTTGGCGGGCCGGTCGGTCTACAGCGACAACTGGGCGCATGACTACACCTGGTTGGCGCGCCTGTTCGAATCGGCGGCGGTGCGCCCGAAGTTCCAGCTGAGGCACTTGCGGGAACTGCTCAGCGAGGTCGATACGCTGGTGTTCGACGAGGCCTGCGAGACCGTCGCCCGGCAGTTGCGGCTCCGCCGCCACCGGGCCAGCAGCGACGCCCGGGTGCTTCAGCTGGGCGTGGCTAAAGTTCGATTGGATCGCTAGGGGGGGTCGCCGCGGCCCGCGCCGCCCGCGCCGCCCGCGCCAGCGCCATCATCAGATCCTGGCGGCTCGCCGGCTTGTCGATGCGGGCGTCGAACAAGTGGTCGATCGCGTCGTCGTCGAGATCGTTGTACGCGGACACGAGGATCAAGTAGGTCTTCTCGTGGCGGCCGCCCGGCCGGCGCAGCTGCTGCGCCACGTCATAGCCGTTCAGGTCGGGCATCTGGAGGTCGAGGATGATGGCCTGGTAATCCCGCTGCGCGGCCCGCGCCAGGCCCGAGCCGCCGCCGTCGGCCTCGTCGACATCGGCGCCGAGCTCGCGGATCACGTCGGCGATCGCCCGCCGCGCGTCGTGCGAATCGTCGACGACCAGCACCGGCCGGCGGACATCGACGCAAGGCGGCGCATCGTCGAAACGGGGCAGGCCCTCGGCGATCGGCATCTCGACGGCGATCGACGTTCCGTGGCCGACCTTCGAATCGACGTGGATGGTTCCGCCCATCAGGTCGACGAGGCTGCGCACCACCGCGAGCCCGAGACCGCTGCCCTCGGCCATCGACGCGGTGGCCGGCGAGCGGTAGAACGGCTCGAAAAGCCGCGGCATCTCGTCGGCGCCGATGCCGGCGCCGGTGTCGGAGATCCGGAAACGCAGCAAGCCGTCGCCGCGGATCCGGGCTTCGATCGCGATCCCGCCGCGCTCGGTGTACTTGACCGCGTTGCTCAGCAGGTTGTCGACGATCTGCCGCAGCCGCGCCGGATCCGAATAGATGCGCCGCGCCAGCTCCGCGCCGGCCTCCCAGTGCACGTCGAGATTCCTGGAGGCGAGCGCCTCCTCGACGTCGCGCAGCGCGGCATCGACCAGCTTGTCGAACTGGAAGCCGCGGATGCGCGTCTCGAGGCGGCCGGACGACATCTTCGCGAAATCGACCAGGTCGCCGATGCGGCCGCGCAGCGAACGCGTGCTGTCGCGCAGACGGATGAAGGCGGCGTCATGCGCATCGACGCGGCCGCGGGATTCGATCACGTCCATCGTGCTCCAGATCGACTGCAGCGGCGTCAGCAGCTCGTGGCTCAGCATGCCGAGGAAACGGGCCTTGTCGCGCGCGGCGCTTTCGGCGCGCGCCCGTTCGGCTTCGGCGACTTCGGCGAGGTGCCGCGCCCCCCGTTCCAGGCGGCCGTGCGCCGTGCGCCCGCGCCGCGCGACGACCGCGCCTTGAACCGCGAAGCCCAGCACCGCCGCGATCAACGCGACGATCGACGAGAACGCCATCCGCGCTTGGCGACGCACCCCGTCGGCCTCGCCCAGGAATGCGGCGGCCAGCGATTGCTGCTGGTGCGCTTCCTGGCGCAGGCGGTCCATCAGATCGAGCACCTGCTGCACGCGAGCGCGCGCGAGCGATCGCGTGCGTTCGCTGTCGTCGCGGCCGACCTCGGCCAACGCCGCGCCGAGCTGCTGCATCGCGTCGCCGAAAACACCGGACTGCGGCAGCATCGGCGCCCCGGGCAGCGCCAGGTGCGCCCGCAGCGCCGCGGCGCGTTGCCGCAGGCGTTCGAAATCGGTCGCCGCCGCGCGCGCATCCTGCAGCCCCGCAGCGCCCGACAGATCGAATTTCAGCGCCACGGCGGCCTCGACCGTCGCTTCCTGCAAGGGCGCGAGGCGCTCGAAGCGCTTCATGGCCGCGTCGAACTTCACCGTCGCGTCGCGCAGCCGGTGTTGCAGCCGGTCGACCGTGAAATAGCCCAGGCAAAGCCCGAAAGCGGCCACCACGCCGATGAACCATGGCGCCACCGCCAACCACCACGCCGCCCCGAACGCCGCGCGCGCGCCGGAACGCGCCTGCAATTCGGGCTCGGCGGCATCGGTCGCGGCGGGGGCGGGATCGGTCTGCAGATCATGTCTCCATGGATCGACGCCGGGCGCATGGCGGGAAGGGCATGCGTTTTCGATGACCGCCACGTCGATCGATGTCGATGATAAAGGCCACCGTTCAAACGCGGCCGTTCTCCGACAAGGCGTTTATCGACGAGAAAACACCTAGCCGCCGTGCTTGAGACCGATTAATCGATCGATTTTCCACCGGGGGCTGCGGCGCTCCCCGATTACCGTGGAAACCTTTGACGGAGGACATGGTGAACGAGGACGACGCCGCGAAGACGACCCCAGCCCGCATGGCATCGGGCATGTCGGACGACGACGCCGATCCGGGATCCGGCACGGAGGCCGCCGCAACCGACGCCGCCCGCGGACTGCCGCCGCCCACGGCCCTCCTGCCGCGCGACGAGCTGATCGCCGGCCTCGGGCGAGGTTTTCGCGGTGCGATCTTTCGGCTCGACGTCGAACTGCACACCACGATTGCCCGTCAGATCTTCCGACGCGATTTCGTCTACGTCTCACAGCAACTGCACGCGCTCGAAGCCAGCCGCCGCGTGCAAGGCCTGGACCGCGGCCTGCTCGATCGCGCGCTCGCCGCCGTCGCGACACAAGCCGGTGCGGCCAAGGCGCTGCTGCGGCAGACCGCGTCGGAAACCGACTCGCTGGTCGCGTTCCGCGGCCATCCGGGCGTGCGTGTCGAATTCGCCCGCCCCACGCGGTTCCGAGCCACGATCGTCAGCCCGTATGCCGGCAGTTTTCTCGAACTGCTCCAGATCGCGGACGAGACGCTGGCGCAGCTCGAACGGGCCTGGCTGCTGGGTGCCCTCGCCCCGGACGCCAAGGCCCGGCGAGCGAACGCCTGCCGTCGGTCACTGCAGGATTTCAAGGAACTGGTGCGCCAACAACGCCACTTGATCGGTAGACACGTGCGCGAGGTCAACGCCGTGCGCAACGTCAATCGGCGAACCCTGCCCGAGTTCGATCCGGATTCGGGGGGAGGGGCGAGCGCGAGTGTCGGTGCAGGCCCGAAGTCCCGTCCCGGAACCGACGCAGGCGCCCCTGGAACCCAGCCGCCGGACGATGCGGAGCAACCACCGGTCAAGGACTGAACCCCGCCTGCCGCCCGCCCCGATCGCGTCGCGGACGCCGACACGAGTCGGCCGGGCGTCGACGACGCATGTTTCGAGTGGCGACGGCCGGCCCCTGCCGGACGTCGGCACGGACGACGAATCA
>JBEVLR010000035.1:0-9323 GCA_040509075.1 Burkholderiaceae bacterium
CTTCGGCCAAAGCCAGGCCAACACCAACCCGAGCGGCTTGGGCGCCTTCATCTACAACCCCCGGTTCCCGGGGCAGGTGGCGGATGTCGAGTCGGGGTGGTTCTACAACTGGAATCGCGACTACGATCCGGCGCTGGGGCGGTATGTCCAAAGCGACCCCATTGGACTAAATGGTGGCTCTCAGGAACAAGATGAGTCACCCCACGCCGGAGGGACCAAAGAACGATTACCTGGCGCATGTCGCCGATCGGTCCGCCCGAGACAAGCCCAGTGCTTGAAGGGCGCTTGCCTGACTGAAATTGCGGACGCGCCGCCGCGTGAGTCCGATGCCCGCCAACCGCGCCGGATTTCGCATCCGGGACGACCGGCCGGAGGCTTCGGCGGCTGGCCTTTTTTCTCCGTCGACGCGGGCCCGCAGCCCGGGCGGATGCCCGAACGACTTCGTTATTCGCGCGTTGACTTCGCCCGCAACGCCCCTGGATCCGCCGGAATCCGGACAGTCATGAGCCATGAAAATCACCGACAACGACGTGTGCGCCGTCATCGACGCACGAGGCGGGATGGCTTATGTGGCTTCGGTCGAGACCGGCCTGGCCAACCGTTTTCCGTTCGCGGATGCCGACGATCGTCGCCGCGCGCTCAAGCGTGCGCTGGCGTCCGGATCCATCGTGCAGATGCCGCTCGGCGTCTATCGAAGGGCGCCCAGGAACGATGATTGAAGAGGCCGGCCGGTGACATCGACCGACCCGCTCGGGTCGGCGCCGAACACATCGTACGTTGCCCTCCCGCAAGGGCAGGGGGCTCATCCAAGCCGCGTCATCGCTTCTGCGATTTCCCGGTTTGGAACGGGCGGGCATCCACCTGAGGTTCCGATGCGGACGCCGGCCTTGCCGACGCGCCGGCCACTCGCCAGCCAAGCCGAGTGGTTTGGCCAGCATCTCGCACGGCAAGGCCAGAGGGAAAAGAGGGAGCGCGACGAAGACGACCCGGAACGGATGAAGCGGCGCCGCGTCGACGACGGCGGCGCGCCTGTGGCGGGCCCCGCCCAGGCGACCCTCGTCCTGAAGACGGAGGCGTCGACCAAGCTGCCCGTCCTGATGCGAGCCCTCGACGCGGCGCCGCCCGGCGCCTATCTCTGCGCAGTGCCGGACGGGCGGTCCGCTTCGGGCTTGACGATCGTCGCGCGCGACGTTGCCCCCACGGTGCCGGAACAACAGGCGCTGAGCGGCGCGATTGCCGCAATGATCGGATCCGACCTGATCGACGCTCCATTCGGAGAAGCGTCGGAAGCCGCGGCAAGCCTGAAGAAGAGCCTCGGCCTGGACGAGATCGGTCGGACCGTGGCCCAACTGAAGCCGGCGCTCCGGCTTGCGCAGCTGTTGCCGATCCTGAGCGGTTGGGACGATCTGTCCGACAAATTGACGTGCAGCCGCACCGATGGGGCGGTTCGCCTTCGTTGGGTGCCCGAAGACGTTCCGACGAATCCCGCCGACGTGGAGGCCGCGAAATCCGAACTGTGGTCGATCGCGGACGACGCGTGCCGTGCCTTCTCGGCCGACCGGCGCGTGCGTCCGACGGACTTGTTTCCGAAACAGGCGACGGACTGGTTCCTGATCCACCGGGGAATGCCGCTGACCGCGAGCGTGGTGCGCCAACTGGGCCGTTCACTGGAACGGGCGTTCGGCCAGTACAAGGCGGCTCCCGTCGTCGATGGTCCGGCGGCGGCCGCGAACGTCGTCGATTTGATGCAGACGCTGAATTCGAGGACCTTCATCTGCGCGGGCCGCGACGCGGCCGGCACGGTCGTCTTGAAAACGCAGTTGCACCGGCCTTCCCGGCGGGAAGAGGAGATGGCCAAGCAGGTGATCCAGCGGGCGCTCCATCAGTTGAGGCCCGTGCGGGACGAGGGCACTTCCTTTCCCCGCGGCCCGATTCGAAAAGACATCGCGCACGCTTGCGAGCAAATACGGCGAAGCGACGGATTGACGTCGAGGTTCTTGTCGGAAGTGATCGATCGGCTCCGGGAAAACATCTACGTCGACCTCGCCTCCATCCCTCCGTACTACGGGATAGGCGACGAGCAATCGGAAGGCAAGCCGAGAATGCCCAGGATGCCCATTCCCCGAGATGCGAAATACCAGCGCGTGCTGACGCAGCTGGAGATGTTCGACGGCGTGGAATTCGACACGCCCGACCGCCGCGGGGTCCGTCAATTGTGGGGGGATGAGTTGGCGGCGCATCGCATCGAGGTGGATGCCGGGAACCATCGCTTGGCCGTCGGCGGCGTCCCGATCACGCACGAAAACACCCGGGATGAAAAACTCGGCGGCAACGCGCGCGCCATTTACGTCATGGACATCCACGGCCAGGCCTACGCCGGCTTCGGCAACACCTACCAGCATTCCACCTTCATGTACCAGATCGCCGACGGCGGGGAGATCAGGGTGAGGGCCGATGACGAAGTGAACCTGAGCAATCGAAGCGGCCGCGCGGCGCCGCTCGTGGAAAATACCGAGCAGACGCGCGACAGCCTGATGGCTCGGGGCCTGACGAAGGTCACGGTGTCGACCTGGAACAGTTGAAAGCCGAGCCGGCGGCCCAGCGACGCACCGCATCCGAATCGTCCGAGATCCGCCTGGGCACGGTTCGCCGCCCGGCCGCCCGCCGGAGCCTGCGATTGCGCCGCGGGACATCCGATGCCGCCGTCCGCCTCGGCGCGCCGCCGGCCTGTCCCGTGCCCGATCCGGTCGGCGCTCACGCGGCCGACCGCGGCAAGCCTGCTTGCCAGGACCGCAATTGTTCGTAAGTGGCCGACACGCCGCCGCAAGCCACCACCACCACCGTCTCGGCGTCGCCGAGCGCCGCGTCGTCGCGCATCGCCGGCACCATGCTGGCGCCGCACGCGGGCTCGACGATCAGCCGGTGCTCCCGCGCGAGCGCGAGGCAGCCGTCGACCGCTTCGGCATCGGTCACGACGACGCTGCGCACCGGGTGGCGCCCCCTCGCTTCGTCGAACGCGCGCTGCGAGACCTGCCGCGCGCCGAGAGAGGTCGCGATGCTGTCGATCGCCGGCAGCACGATGCGTTCGCCGGCGGACAGCGAGCGCGCGAGCGAGTCGGCGCCTCGCGTTTCGACCGCCAGCACCGCGACGTCGTCCCAGCCGTTGCGCCGCAGGCCTTCGATCGCGCCGCACATCAGGCCGCCGCCCCCCACCGAGAGCACGACGGCGCCGGGCCTGAGGCCGGCCGCGGCGATCTCGTCCACCAGCGTCGCGTGGCCGGTCCACAGCAGCGGGTCGTCGAAAGGATGGATGTAGGCGTCGCCCGGGCCGAGGAGGCCGCGCAGGTGCGCGTCGGCCTCGGCCCAGGAAGCGCCGCGCACGACGACTTCGGCGCCTTGTTCGGCGATCAGCGCCTTCGCGCGGTCGCCGGTCGATGTCGGCACCACGACCGTCACCGGCAAGCCCAGCAGGCGCCCGCAATGCGCGACCGCGAGGCCGGCGTTGCCGCCGGACGACGACACGAAACGCAGCGCGCCCGACGCCGCGCCCGCCTCGCATGCATGGCCGATGCCGCGCATCTTGAACGATCCGCACGGCTGCACCGCCTCCACCTTCAGCCAGACGGCGCGACCGCAGGCGCGCGACAGCGACGGCGAATGCAGCAGCGGGGTGGCGATGTGCAGGGGCATCCGGAAACTCCAGCAGTCATTCGCCTTCGTAGCGCAGGCTCGCGTCCGTCAACGCGCGGGCGACGCAGGGCAGCACGTAACCTTCGCGTTTCTCGTCGGCGCTGAGGCCGGGCCATTCGATCTCGTAGGCGACCTGGCCGCTTTCCAGCCTGCAAAGGCAGGCGCGGCAGGTGCCGTTGCGGCACGAGCTGCGCAGCGGCAGCCGGGCGCGCAGCCCGGCCTTCAGCAGCGATTCGTCCGCGCGCGCATCGAATTGACGGCCTGCGGGCAACCAGGTGATCCGGAACGACGGAGGGTTCATCGCAGGAGCTTCGTGCGGCGTACGGGGCCGGGCCGCTTCGGGCGCCCGGACGGTGGCGTTGGAGGTCGATTGTCCCGGATCCAGGATAATCGCCGCTCGATGATGCGCAAGCTGCTGTTGGCGTTCCTGCTCCCGGTCATCCTGTTGCTGTCGCAGCAGGGCGCGGTGACGCACGAGATCGGCCACATCGCCGACGGCGTCGCGCGCGCCGGCGGGAAGCTGGACGGCGCGGGGGCGGGCTCCGCATCCGGCGCGCATCGGGCGGGCGATCTGCAGTGCGACGCCTGCCTCTCGTTCGCCCATTTGGCCGGCATCGCGACGGCGCAGGCGTTGCCGCCCGGGCTGCTGAGCTTCAGTTTCCACTTCAGGGTCATCGAAGCGCCGGCCTTCATCGCCGCCGATGCGCCCGCCGCCCGCAGCCGCGGGCCGCCTTCCTTCCTCTGAAACGTCCGCCAGCCGGCCCGCGCCCCGCCTTCGACCGAAAACGAAGCCGCGCCGCGTGCCCTTCCGCATTCGTCACAGAGGATTCCACATGTTCGGTCTCAATGATCGGGACGCGGCCTGGGCCGTCGTTCTCGCCGCTCCTTTCTCCGCTCCGCTGCCCGTCGCCGCGCAAGGGGCGCCGGCGCCTTCGCCGGGGGCGTCGGCGCCCGTCGCCGTCCAGTCGGTGGTCGTCGACGCCGCGCGCCGCAAGCTCGACGCCGCGCGCAACGGCCTGTCGCCCGACACCGGCAGCACCGTCTACGAATTCAGCCGGGCCGACATCGCCGCGCTCCCGCTGGGAGAGGCCACGCCGCTGAATCAGCTGGTGCTGCAGGCGCCGGGCGTCGTGCAGGATTCGTACGGCCAGCTGCATGTGCGCGGCGATCACGCGAACGTGCAATACCGGATCGACGGCGTCGTGATCCCGGAGTCCATCAGCGGCTTCGGCCAGTCGCTCGAAACGCGCTTCGCCGACAGCGTCAGCGTCCTGACCGGCGCGCTGCCGGCGCAGTATGGCGACCGCACCGCGGCCGTCGTCGACATCAAGACCAAAGCGCGCGCGCAGGGCGACGGCGGCACCGTCAGCCTGACCGGCGGCGGCAACGGCCATTCCGAGGAGAGCGCCGAGGTCGCCGGCACCCACGGCCCGTTCAGCTATTACGTGACCGGTTCGCTGCTGCGCGACGACATGGGCATCGAGAATCCGGCCCCGTCGCGCACCGCGCCGCACGACCGGACGCAGCAGGTCAAAGGTTTCGGCACCGTCTCCTATCTGCTGGACGACAGCAGCCGGCTGAATTTCATGTTCGGCGTGTCCGGCAACCGTTTCCAGATTCCGGACCTGCCCGGACAGGCGCCGCGCTACGCGTTGGCGGGCGATCCGGCCGTCGACTCGGGAAAGCTCGACGCCCGCCAGCGCGAGCGCAACCGCTTCGAAGTGTTGTCGTACCAGGCGCGCGTGGGCGACGCGGCCGACTACCAGCTGTCTTACTTCCACCGCAACACCGACGTCCGCTACAGCCCCGATCCCGTCGGCGATCTCGTGTTCGACGGCATCGCGGCGAACGTGGCGCGCGAGAACGCCGCCGACGGCTTGCAACTCGACGCGAGCCTCGCGCTCGGCGCGGCGCACACGCTGCGCGGCGGGTCGTCCTTCCAGCGCGAGCGCTTCGGGACGGACAACCGGTCGGCCGTGTTCCCGGCCGATGCGCAGGGCAACCAGACCGGCGACGTGCCGATCTCGATCCATGACGCGACCTCGATCCGCGGCCGTTCGTGGAGCGCCTATGTGCAAGACGAATGGCAGCCGACCCAGGCGCTGACGGTCAACTACGGCCTGCGTTACGACGGCATCGACACCGTCGTCGCCGAGCATCAGCTCAGCCCCCGCCTCGGCGTGGTGTTCGACGCCACGCCGGCGCTGCGCCTGCACGCCGGCTTCGCGCGCTACTTCACGCCGCCGCCGACCGAGAAGATCGACACCACGTCGGTCGCCAAGTTCGCCGGCACGACCAACGCGCTGCCGTCCGACGCGAACACGGCCGTGAAGTCCGAGCGCTCGAACTATTTCGACGCCGGGCTGTCGTTCGCCGCGACGTCGAGCCTGTCGCTGGGCCTCGATGCGTACGACCGCGAGGTGGCGAACCTGCAGGATGAGGGCCAGTTCGGCAACGCGCTGATCTACTCGGCATTCAATTACGCGCGGGGCCGCGTGCGCGGCCTCGAATTGACGGCGAATTACCGGCGCGGCGGCCTGTCCGCCTATGGCAATCTCGCGTTCTCGCGCGCCCAGGGCAAGGGCATCGAAACCGGCCAATTCAATTTCGATCCGGACGAACTCGCCGCCATCGCCTCGCGGTGGGTGCATCTCGACCACGACCAACTGGTGACGGCGTCGGCCGGCGCGTCCTGGCGCTTCGCGACGAAAACCACGCTGGGCGCCGATGCGCTGTTCGGCAGCGGACTGCGCAGCGGATTCGCGAACGCCGCCCACCTGCCCAGCTACACGCAAGTGAACGCGTCGGCGTCGCAGGCCGTCGACTTCGGCGGCGCCGTGGGCGTGGTCGAGGGGCGCCTGTCGCTGCTCAACGTGTTCGACAAGGTCTACGAGTTGCGCGACGGCACGGGCATCGGCGTCGGAGCGCCCCAATACGGGCCCCGGCGGACGATTTATGCGAGCGTGACGAAATCGTTCTGAACGCGGCGCGGCGGCTCCACGGGCCGTGGACGCCGCGCATCGCGGCTCGCTCAATTCATCGCGTAGCGCGGCATCCCGCCGGCGTGCTGCATCGCCGCCGCCATCGCCGCGGGCATGGCGGGCAGGCGTTCGCGCGCCTGCGTCTGCACGAGCTCGCCCATCAGCCTGCGCACCCGTTCCGCGGCACGGTCCCAGGTGCAGCTGTGCACCGCGATCAGCGCGTCGATGCGGCGTTGGCGGCGCAGCGGCCCGCGTTCGCACAGCGCCGCCCGGCACGCCTCGACGAACGCATCCGCGTCCGCGGCGAGGCGCACGATGTGGCCGTACAGCGCCACCACGTCGTGCACCGGCGTGCTGACGACGGATTTCTGGCCGGCCAGATATTCGAGCGTGGCGATCGGCGTCGCGTGGCGCGCCGATTCCGCGCATTTCAACGGCAGCAGGCACACGTCCCAATGCGCCTGCAGGTGCGGCAGGATCGCGTAGGTCTGCGGGCCGATCCAATGGACGTTGGGGCGCTGCGGCAAGCTGGCCGGCGCGATGCCGACGACCGGGCCCGCCATCACCAGTTGCCAATCGGGGCGCAGGTCGGCGACGCGCGCGATCAGCTCCAGATCGACGCGCTCGTCGATCGGGCCGAAATAGCCCAGGCGCGGACCGGCGGTCAGCGCCGCGTGCAGCGATCGGGCCGACACCGACTCGATGCTCGAACCGGAGACGGCCACCGGGGCGAAATGCTCGGCGTCGACGGCATTCGGGATGCAATGCACGTTCGGGTGCCGGCCGCGCCGAGCTTGGTACAAGGACGGGCCGCCGGCGATCACGATGTCGGCGATCTTCATCAACGCGGCTTCGCGGTCCCGCAGCTGCCCCGCCTCGCTCGGGGCGACGCCGGAGGCCGGATCGCGCATGACGTCGACCATGACGCCGCACGGCGCCAGCCCCGCCACGAGCGGCTGCGCCATCGGGGTGTAGAGCCACACCAGCGGCGCTTCGATGCCGCAGGCGTCCGCATGATCGGCCAGCAACGCCTTCAGCGCCGGGATCTGGTCGTCATGGAAACCTGGCGCATCGACGCGGGTGTGCGGAACCAGCACCTCGACCCCCGGTGCCGGCCGGCTGATGGCCAGCCAGGGGTCTTCGTGCGTCGTCACGGGTTCTTCGACATAGACGACGCGGTAATGTTTTGCAAGCCGAGTCAACAATTGTTGTGGACGCTGATAATGGGAATTCCAGCGCAGCGGCGAGAAGACGACCAGCGGCGGCATCCCGCTCTCGCCGCCGCGCGGTTCGCGTTCGGCACGCAGCTGGACGGGGACGGTCGGGTGGGCGGGACGAGGGTGCATGGCGGCGGCTCTGGGCAGAATTCGGTGGTCGCTGCGAAAGACGGCCGTCCGCAACGGGCGTCGTTTCGCACGGTGTGGAGCTGGGCAAATGCCGTGCCGCGGTGCGCGGAGGCGGCTCGTCACATGAGAGAATCCGCCGAAATGTTCTCCAGATCGTGCCCCGCGCGTTCCGTGATCGACAGCGAATCCTGCCGCATCCCCTGCCGGTTTTCCCCCCCGGCGGGCCGCGGACCTGCAGCACACCGGAGGACACCGTGACGATCGTGATGAGTTCGCCAGACAAGGTCGGCAAATACCGGATCACCGATGTGATCGGGGAGGGCGCGGGCGGCGTGGTCTTCAGGGCGTTCGACCCTTCGCTGCAACGCGTCGTCGCCGTCAAGAGGCTGCGCCGGGCGCTGCCGTCCGAGGCGGACGCCGCGCACGCCGTCGCGGCACGGTTGCGCGAGCAGGCGCAGGCCGTCTCGCGCGTCGCGCACCAGGGCATCGTCGCGGTCTATGAGATCGACGAGTTCCGCGGCCACGCATTCATCGCGATGGAACATGTGGACGGGCTGAACCTCGAGCAATGGCTGGCGGCGGCGCCTTTGCCGCCGCAGGCCGCGCTGCTGCAGGTGATGGAGCAGCTGCTCGACGCGCTCGAATGCGCGCACCTGTCCGGCGTCCGCCATGGCGACATCAAGCCCACCAATCTGATCGTCACCACGACCGGCCTCGTCAAGATCACCGACTTCGGGCTGGCCCGCGCCGAGGGCCGGACCGGCGGGGCGGCGGGCGTGGCGCCCGAATACCTGTCGGGCCGGCTGATCGACCATCGGGTCGACCTCTACGCCGCCGGCGCGATCCTCTATCGGATGCTGGTCGGGCGCGATCCGTTCGCCGATGCGTCGGATCGCCCGGCGGTCGGCGCCGCGTTGCGCCCGCCGGGCATGATCGCCGCCGCCCATCGGCCGTCGACGTTCGATGCGATCGTCGCGAAAGCGTTGGCGCACGACCCGAACCAGCGTTTTTCCTCCGCGGCGGAATTCCGCGAGGCGCTGCACGGCACGGTCGAACGGCGCCTGTGCGAACAAAGCGCGGGCATCATGGTGCGCGTGGTGTCCGACGGCGGCCCGATCGGCCGCGAGGCGGGCGATCCTGCGCCGGCCGCCGGCGACGTCGGGGGACGCCCGACCCGCTTCGCCCAGCGCGGCGGCGGGGCCGCCGCCTCGATCCCGACGTTGACGATCGCGATTCCGCCCAACGTGTTGGCGATGCCTTCGTCCGATCCGTGGGCGCATCACCGCGTCGAGGGCGGCATGGCGCC
>JBEVLR010000036.1:0-4167 GCA_040509075.1 Burkholderiaceae bacterium
TTCGGCTTCCACCTCGCCACCGTCGACCTGCGCCAGAGCTCCGACCAGCACGAGCTGGTGCTCGCCGAGCTGCTGCGCACCGCGCGCCTGGAAAACGACTACGGCGCGCTCGGCGAAGCCGACCGCCGCGCGCTGCTGCTGCGCCTGCTCAACGACGCCCGCCCGCTGCGCGTGCGCGGCGCCGACTATTCCGCGCTCGTGCAAAGCGAGCTGGCGATCTTCGAAGCGGCGCTGCAGGCGCGCGCCCTGTTCGGCGACGAGGCCATCCGCCACTACATCATCTCGCACACCGAGGACGTGAGCGACCTGCTCGAGGTGCTGCTGCTGCAGAAGGAATCCGGGCTGATGCGCGCGACGCTGGACGCGGGCGATGCCCGGGCCGACCTGATCGTCTCGCCGCTGTTCGAGACCATCCTCGACCTGCGCAACGGCGCGTCCATCATGCGGCAGTTCTACGCGCTGCCGGGCATCGCCGAGCTGGTCAAGCGCAGCGGCGGCGAGCAAGACGTCATGCTGGGCTACAGCGACAGCAACAAGGACGGCGGGTTCTTCACCAGCAACTGGGAGCTCTATCGCACCGAGGTCGCGCTGGTGGAGCTGTTCGCCGAGCTCGAAGCGGCGCACGGCATCCGCCTGCGGCTGTTCCACGGGCGCGGCGGCACCGTCGGCCGGGGCGGCGGCCCGAGCTACCAAGCCATCATCGCGCAGCCGCCGGGCACCGTGAACGGCCAGATCCGGCTCACCGAACAGGGCGAGGTGATCGCCTCGAAATACGCCCACCCCGAAATCGGCCTGCGCAACCTGGAAACGCTGGTCGCGGCCACGCTCGAGGCCACGCTGCTGCACACGACCAAGGCCCCGCCGCGCGCCTTCCTCGACGCCGCCGACGCGCTGAGCGCGGAGAGCTTCGCCGCGTTCCGCAAGCTGGTCTATGAGACGCCCGGCTTCACCGATTACTTCTTTTCCGCGACGCCGATCCGCGAGATCGCCGAGCTCAACATCGGCTCGCGCCCGGCCTCGCGCAAGGCGACGCGCCGCATCGAAGACCTGCGCGCGATCCCGTGGGGCTTCTCGTGGGGCCAGTGCCGCGTGGCGCTGCCGGGCTGGGCGGGCTTCGGATCCGCGGTGCTCGCGTGGCTGGGCGACGCGCCCGCCGAGCGCGCCGAGCGCCTCGACCTGCTGCGGCGCATGCACCGGCAATGGCCGTTCTTCCGCACGCTGCTGTCCAACCTCGACATGGTGCTGGCCAAGACCGATCTGCGCATCGCGTCGCGCTATGCCGACCTGGTCGACGACGGGAAGCTGGGCAAACGCATCTTCGGCGCGATCAAGGCCGAATGGGAACGCACGCAGGCGACGCTGGCCGAGATCACCGGCGAAAACGGGCGCCTGCAGTCGAACGCGTCGCTGGCGCGTTCGATCGAGCACCGCTTCCCTTACCTCGATCCGCTGAACCACCTGCAGGTGGAGCTGATGCGCCGCTACCGGCGGCGCCGCGACGGCGACCCCGACAACGAGCGGCTGCAGCGCGGCATCCATCTGTCGATCAACGGCATCGCGGCGGGCCTGCGCAACACCGGCTGAAGGGCCTCACGGGCGGGCCGCCCCGAGCGGGGCCGATGCGGGCGGCGTCAAGGTTGGACGCACCTGAAATCCACTTGCGCTTCGGGCGCGGCCGCGGATCGCGGATCGATCGGCCGGGCATCGCCCAGCTTCATCTGTAGCGACTTGGCGTTGCAATAGTCGCTCGCCCTGCGGATCGCGACGGCTCTTTGCTCGCCGGCCGAACCGCCG
Organism: Burkholderiaceae bacterium; assembly: GCA_040509075.1. Classification (GTDB taxonomy): domain Bacteria; phylum Pseudomonadota; class Gammaproteobacteria; order Burkholderiales; family Burkholderiaceae_C; genus Scleromatobacter. The sequence continues at coordinate 1,795 of JBEVLR010000036.1, forward strand.
CCGTCCCCCGCGCGCGCGGGGATCCTGTAGCTGTCGGGCCCGGTGGCGACGACGTCGGCCACCGCCGCGCAGGCGGTCAGCGAGACCGCGGCCAGCGCCGCCCAGGCTTTCGTTGCGGATCGCATCATCGGGGCCTTCCCACCAGTTTCACGGTTTCGTCCGGCGGCGTCCGCGCGAACGCGGGCAGCGCCTCCAGCCGAGCGCCGTAGCCGGCCAGCGCGGGGCAGGCGGCATCGTCCAACGGCTGTTCCAGCTTGATTTTCATGAAGCGCCAGGCGACGGCCGCGGCGATCCCGGCGTGCGTCAGGCGGCCCTCCTCGGCCGCGAGCGGATGGGCCGCGAGCTCGGCGTCCAACGCCCGCAACGCGGCCAGGCGCTGCGCCGCGACTCGATCCACCCACGCCGGATGCCGCTTCTCGGACGGCCTGAGGCTGCGCTCGTAGAGATCCTGCACCGTCTTCTCGCACGCGGCGAGCGCCAACCCGGTGACGCGCAGCGCACGCAGGCGCGCCGCGGCGTCCGCGGGCCAGAGGCTGCGGCCCGCGAGCGTCTCGAGGTGGTCGATGATCAACCCGGACTCCATCAGCACCGTGCCGTCGCCGCAGACCAGCGTCGGCGCCTTCACCACCGGATTCACGCGGCTGAATTCGTCGTAGGCGCCGAAGACCGACAGCGGCTCGTGCTCGAACGGCAGTTCCAGCAGCCGCAGCGCGATCGCCACGCGGCGCACGTAGGGCGAATCGAGCATGCCCAGCAGTTTCATCGTCTCCATCATCCACCCCCCGGATTCATATCCCGTCGCCCGCCAGCAGTTCCCGTACCTGGGCCAATTGCCGCCGCGACACCGCGAGCCACTCCTGCGTGGCGCCGATCTGCACCGCCCAGCTTTCGCCGTCGGCGTCCGGCGGATCGGCGCCGTCGTGGGCAGTGGGCGCGCGGCGTTCGAGCTTGCGGATCGCGGCGCGCGCGACCAGCGCGTTGCGGTGGACGCGCAGCACCGCGTCCCCGAGCCGCTGTTCGAGGTCGGACAACGAGTCGTCCAGCACATAGGCGTGCGCGGCGGTGCGCAGCGTCACGTACTTCAGCTCGGCCTTCAGGTAGAGGATGTCGGCCACCGGCACCCGCTGCACGCGGCCGCGGTCGCTGACGATCAGCACCGGCCGCGCGGCCGCCGGCGCTTCCTGCGGCGGCGCCGGGGCCGGCGCCCCCAGGCGCTGCGCGACCCGCGTCAGCGCCTGTTGGAGGCGGCCGCGGCGCACCGGCTTGGTCAGATAGTCGACGGCGTCGATCTCGAACGCTTTCAACGCATGTTCGGCATGCGCGGTCACGAAGACGATCTTGGGCGGCGAAGCCAAGGCGAAGATCCGCTCGGCGAGCTGCAATCCGCCCAGGCCGGGCATCTGGATGTCCAGCAGCACGAGATCGACGGCCGCCGCCGACAGCCAGTGCAAAGCCTCCGCCGCGCTGCCGGCTTCGCCGACGACATCGACGCCCGGCGGCGCGCAATCGGCCAGCAGGCTGCGCATGCGCATGCGCCCGAGCTCCTCGTCGTCGACGATCAGCACCTGCAGCCTGGACGGCGACGGCACCGCGGTCACAGCGGCACCGCCAGGTGCACGCGGTAATGTCCGTCGGCGGCCGGGCCGGCCTGGAATTCGGCCCGCAGGTCATGCATCAGCCGCAACCGCGCGCCCGCGCTGGCCAAGCCGATGCCATGCCCCGGCGGCGCCGCGCCGCCCACGGTGTTGATGAGTTGCACCCAGGCGCGGCCATTGCGGGCGCGCGCACGGATCTGCAGGCTCCCGCCCGCATCGTTGGGCTCCACGCCATGGCGCACCGCGTTTTCCACGAGCGGCTGCAGCAGCAGCGGCGGCACGCGGGCGCCGGTGACGGCGTCGTCCACGTCCCACTCCACCTCCAGGCGCTTGCCGAAACGCATGCCCTCGATGGCGAGGTACATCCGGGCGAGCCGGATCTCCTCGCCGAGCGTGGATTCGCCCTCCAGCGCGCCGAGCGCGGCCCGGAACAGCTCGGCCAGGTTCTCCAGCACTTCCTCGGCGCGCCCGGGATCGACGCGCACCAGCGCGATCGCGGTGTTGAGCGTGTTGAACAGGAAGTGCGGCTGCACCCGGGACTGCAGCTCGATCAACCCGGCCTCAGTCGCCAGCGGCAGCGTGGCGCGCAGGCGAAGCTCGAGCCAGTGGTAGACGACCGTGCCCATCAACGCGCCGGCGCCGACGATGGCCGTCGCGGCCGAGCCATCGCCGGCGTCGATGCCGATCATGCGCAGCGGCAGGCACGCGCCCCACGCGGCCAGCCCTCCGGCCGCGCCGACGCAGACCAGCCGCGCCGGCCCCGGCATGCGCGCCAGCA
>JBEVLR010000037.1:0-7905 GCA_040509075.1 Burkholderiaceae bacterium
CGCTCGGCATCGCTCAATTCCAGATGACCTACTGCTTTCCTCGTCATCGCAGCCTCGTCGTGCACAACGGTACACGATGGAATGCGCATGCCAAATATAGTTCATCGAACTTCTAACTCACGACACTAGCGGCCCGTTTTTCTTTTGCTTCTACCAACCTTTCTACCAAAAGGTAAGCCGATTGGAATCGCGTCTGGTACCTTGCCGGAATCGGTCGACAGAAGCCGTTCGGCCAGGGTCGCGAAGCAGTCAACGCTCGTTGCGGTTTGAAATCTTGAAGACCTGGGCTGCTGCCGGTTCCGTGGACACCACCTAAGCTTTTCCGGTCGCTTCAAACTGTGCCGGGCTGACATAGCCCAGCATCGAGTGTCGCCGAGTCGGGTTGTAGAAGCGCTCGACGTAGTCGAACACGTCTGACCTGGCCTCTTCGCGAGTCCTGTAGACCTTGCGGGCAATGAGCTCGGTCTTCATCGAGCTGAAGAAGCTCTCCATCGCCGAGTTGTCCCAGACCTCGCCAGCACGGCTCATGCTGCAGGTGATGCCCTGTTCCTTGAGCAAGTCCTGGAAGTGTCCGCTGGTGTATTGGCTGCCTTGATCTGAGTGGTGCATCAGCGCAGCCGGCTTGCCGCGCCGCCAGACGGCCATCATCAACGCGTCAGCGACGAGCTGCGACGTCATGGTCGGTTGCATCGACCAGCCCACCGCTCGACGCGAGTACAGGTCGAGCACCACCGCCACGTAGAGCCATCCTTCAGCCGTCCAGATGTACGTGAAGTCGGCGACCCATTTCTGGTTTGGCGCGTCGGCTTTGAACTGACGATCGAGCACGTTGTCTGCGATCGCGCTGCGCTCACCGATGTCCTTGGGCAGGCCGCGCCGACGAGGCCTTGCTCGTAGGGCCTGACGATGCATGAGCTTCTCGACCAGGTGCAGCCCGCAGTTCGCTCCGCTCGCCACCACATCGCGCCACACGCGCCGAGCTCCGTATGTCCGATCGCTGTCGATGAAGCTCTGCTTGACCACTCTGGACAAGGTCTCGTGCTTCACGCTGCGGTCGCTTGGCGGGCGCTCCAGCCACGCGTAGTAGCCGCTTCGCGAGACACCGAGCGCCCCGCACAACATCGCCACCGGCCAGATCCCTCGGTGCTTCGCAACGAACTCGAACTTCACAGCGAGTCCTTGGCGAAGTAGGCCGCGGCTTTTTTCAAGATGTCGCGCTCCATTTTGAGCTTGGCGACTTCCTTCTTCAGCCGCTCGATCTCGGCCTGCTCGGGCTTCATCACGCCCTTGCCGGGAAACGCGTGTTCGGGATCCTTGCCGATCTCCTTGACCCACGTCCTGACCATCGTCTCGTGAACGTCCAGATCACGCGCAGCCTGCGCGATCGACACGCCTCGTTCGGTCACCAGCTTGACTGCCTCGACTTTGAACTCCCGGCTGAAATGCCGTCTCGTTGCCATAAACCACCTCCGGCTCGATCTTCCACCTTAACAAGGTGTCCATCAAACCGGCAGCAGCCCAAGTCCTGCCTTTTGGCCTTGGGCCGAGCCATGTGCAAGGCCAGATGCTCCAGACGTCTTCCTCGAGGCGATCCTGACCTGCCAGCCTCAGGCCGGCACCGGCTGCAGCTGCATCACGCGATGCGCGAGCTGCGCAATCAGCTCGTACGAATCGGATGAATAGCCGCCACTCGTCACGATCACGGTAGGAATGCCTTGACCGCTCAGGTTGTCCAGCACCATGGCGTCTCGCGCCACAACGCCTTCCGCCGACACCGCGAGCCGACCCACCGGGTCGCCCGCCAGCACGTCGGTGCCGGCGTTGTAGATGGCGAGCGCGGGCTTGCGCGGCATCGATGCCAGAAAAGACGGCAGCTCTTCGCGAAGAGTGGCCAGATAAGCATCGTCCGAGGTGCGCGCCTTGAGCGGAATCTGGAACGGGAATTGCTCGATCGAACCCGGAAAGAGTCCGGGATAGACCTGTGCGTTGTACAGGTCAAGCACGTGCACGGATGGATCGCCACCGCACAGGTCCCACACGCCATTTCCCCGATGGGCATCCAGGTCCACGATCGCTACCGGGTCATCAGGGGCCAGCAGTCCCTGTGCTCGAACCGTGGCCAGCGCCGCGGCGACGTCCGCATAGATGCAGAACCCTTCGCCGTGGTCGCGGAAGGCGTGGTGGAAGCCGCCCCCCAGGTTCATCACCACGGCCTCTTGCTGCAACGCGTGGCGCATGGCCAGCAACGTGCCCGCGCAAGCCATGCGCATGGGGCCGAGAATCCGGCGCTGAACCATGCTGGACGGCAGCCAAGCCAGCGCTCCGACCTCCAGGGCCTTGGCGACAACGTTGGAGGAGCTGAGCGAGTCGAGATAGTCTCGGGAGTGCACGCGCAGCAGGTCTTCAACGGCGATCGGCGCCTGCGGGCTCAACAGGGCCTGCCCGCAAGCGCCGTGTGAAAGCTTGCCCAACCGCGCCCAGGCCCGGCTGAACTTGCGGCCATCGAACGGGTGCAACCAGCCGAGCCCGGGAAGCGAGATGTCGTAGCCGGGGGAAAAGACGAGCGCGGCGTTCACTGGAGAGGTTTGCGGGATTGGATTTCCTGAGCGTAACGGAGAACTTCGTCCGGCGTCCACATCTTGATGTAGCTGGAAAAGAAGCGCAGCCGCAGGAATATGCGCTGCGGCAGGCTCCTCGCGTGGTCGTCGATGGCGACCGCTGGCACGAACGAAGGCTGCAGTCCCGAGCCAACCTGGAGCATGACGGCGACCACGGTCGAGCAGTTCTGGTCGACCATGTTGTAGCGTGGTTCCGTTAGCTTAAATTGATCCCATGCCGCGACCATCTTGGCGGTGTCCAGGTCCGTGAGCGTGAACTCTTCGTCGGCATGTTTGCGTTCGAGCCGGCGATCGACAGCGTAGGCCGACGGGAAACCAGCCTCGTGCGACTGGCCTAACTTGACGTCCTTCTTGCCCGCGACTTCAGCAGGCCAATAGCTCATGTAGGTGTCGCCGATCTTCAGCGAGGCGTGGCCCACGTTCGTCGGACTGAGTCGCCAGATGTAGAGCGTGACATCCATTGTCGTTTCCCGAGGCGGTTCTGAGGGACGGCGATTCTCGGCGATCCCGCGCCGCTTGGGGATGGGGGCCGACCGATGTTCGCTGAGGTGACAGCGCCAGTTGGCATTCTTTGTTCAAGCGTATCGGCTGATCAACGAGCGGGTCTTCCCGTACCACGGCTTGGACAAAAAAGTCGACGAGAAGGCCAAGGAGACCTGGACTCTTCTGCATGACTCGGCATTGGAGTAGCCTTGGCGAGGTTTCCCCCTCCTGCGGACAAATGTCTGTGAAAGGACATGCCATGAAAAACGTATTTCCGGCGGCCCTCGCGGCCGCGCTGGCCATCGCCAGTTCCGGCGCCGCCGCGCATGCGTGGGCCACCGCCGACATCGGCGCGGTCAACGTGAGCCAAATGGACTCCGGGCCGAATTTCGGCATCACGAACTGGAACGTGTCCCTCGCCACGGGCGAAAGCATCTCCCAGACCTTCAGTTATCGGATCACCCTGCACACGGATGGGCTGCCGGCGGCCCGCACCTGGGACGACAGCACCCAGTTCGCCTGCCTGCCGCTGCTGCTGGCCAAGTGCGGGCCCGATGCGACGGGCGCCGAACAGGTGGAGGTCTTCTTGGACACCTACCGCGACGGGCGCCAGGCCAATCCATTCGTCTCGTTCACGGGGACGTTTTCGGACGACGTTTTCCTCACCTCGGCAGGCACCGACACGTTCGCGGGGGATTTCACCCTGACGGCGACGAACACGGGTTTCGGTTTCCAAGGCGACGGCATCGGCCTGCTCGCGGCGATCTGGGTCGACTCCAACGGCCCGGTCCCCACCATCCCGGAGCCCGACAAGCTCACGCTCGGGTTGGCGGGCCTGTGCACCGCGCTGTTGGCGCTGCGCGGGAAGCGGCGCGCCATCGCGGCGGTTGGACACTGAGGGGCGTCGTCGAAGCTTCGGCCGCACGGGGAGCGTCGCTCGTGCCGGATCCGCGCCGACCCGAACGGTAGACCGGAGGGCTGGCCGGCCTTGCCCATTGCCTGCGGACCGGTCCCCGGCAGGCCGGCCCCGGCCGGTTCAGCGCCCCGGGAAGACCAAGGGCGACATGCGCGACATCTGGGCGCTGCCGAAGATCGTCGCGAACGGCAGCTCCGAGGCGTCTTGGCCGCAGCCGATGCGGATGACGTCGTCGATGTCGACCATCGCCGTCGGATCGAACAACACCCACCGCCCGTCCAGCCACGCTTCGAAAAGCGCATGGAAATCCGGCGGCGGAGTGTCCCATTGGACGTAGGCGACCACGAAGCGGGCCGGGATGTTGAGGGCGCGGCACAGCGCGATGGAAACGTGCGCGTAATCTCGGCAGACCCCGGTCCGGCTCTCCAGGACGTCGCGCGTGGTGCCGTAAGGCAGCGAAGTGCCGATCTCGTATTTGACGTTGTCGCGCACCCACTGGCAGATCCGGACGACCCGCTTGAATCCGCGGTCGAAGGTGCCGATCCAGTTCACGGCGTCCTGAAAAATCAGTTCGGACTCCACATAGCGACTGCCTGTCAGGAAAGGCAGCACTTCCAGCGGCAGTTGCGAGACTTCGGTTTCATGCAGCGCTTGCGGCGCGGCGGGCCGGTGCAGCAAGGCCGACGCCTGGTAGCGGATGCTGAACGGGCCCGGCGGGACGTTGACGCGCAGCGTGCGGGTGTCGAGCGCGTCGGTGTGGCGGCCGATCGGCAGCGCCGGCGTCGTCGTCAGCGATTCGTTGGAGATCGTCTGGCCCGGCACCAGGGCGGCTTCGATCTTGAAGATGAACGTGCTCGGCGCCTGAACTTCGTAATTCAGCTCGCAATCGATGTCGTAGGATTTGCTCATGCCGGAAATGTTCGCACGCGCGGCGGCAGGGCGGTATCGGCGGGCGCGGCGATTCCGGGTAGGACAATCCGGCGCCGCCGCGGCGTCGGCGGACTACACGGCGCTTGCGGCGAGGCGCTGCGCGGTGGCCGTCCCGGCGGCGGTCGCGGCGGGGACGCTTGCCGGGGGAGGCGGCGTTTTCCTCGCGGACATGGCAAGCCGATTGCCGCGTCAGCCCGGAGCGTTCCGGTGTCCCCGGAGCCACGGCGAGGAAGGCGCATGCTCATTCCCCCACCACGAGACCAGGCCGACAGCGACAGCGACAGTGATGGAGCGCCACCCGCCGGCGGCGCCGCGGCGCGTGACCCGTTCGTGCGCGTGCGCGGCGCGCGTGAGCACAATCTTCGCGGCATCGACGTCGCGATCCCGCGCGACGCGTTGGTGGTGTTCACCGGCGTCTCCGGTTCGGGCAAATCCTCGCTCGCGTTCGGCACGATCTACGCGGAGGCGCAGCGCCGTTACCTCGAATCGGTCGCGCCGTACGCGCGCCGCTTGCTCGACCAGGTGGGCGTGCCCGACGTCGACGCGATCACCGGCCTGCCGCCGGCGGTCGCGCTGCAGCAGGCCCGGGGAACGCCGGGAACGCGCTCGTCGGTGGGCAGCATTTCGCAGCTGTCGAGTTTCGTGCGCATGCTCTATTCGCGGACGGGCCGTTATCCCGCGGAGCAGCCGATGCTTTACGCGGAGGATTTTTCGCCGAACACCCCGCAGGGCGCGTGCCCGGATTGCCAAGGGCTGGGATGCGTCTACGAGGTCACCGCGGAAGCGATGGTGCCCGATCCCGCGCTGTCGATCCGCGAACGCGCGATCGCTTCCTGGCCGCCCGCCTGGCACGGCCAGAACCTGCGCGACATCCTCGTCACGCTCGGCTTCGACGTCGACCGTCCATGGCGCGACCTGCCGAAGAAGGATCGCGACTGGATCCTGTTCACCGAGGAGCAGCCGACCGTGCCGGTCTATGCCGGCTTCACCCCGGCCGAAACGCGGGCCGCGCTCAGGCGCAAGGCCGAGCCGAGCTACCAGGGCACGTTCATGGGCGCGCGCCGGTACGTGCTCCACACCTTCTCGACGACGCAGAGCGCGGCCATGAAGAAGCGGGTGTCGCGCTACATGGTCGGCAGCCCCTGCCCCGCGTGCGGCGGCAAGCGCCTGAAGCGCGAGGCGCTTTCGGTGACCTTCGCCGGCGTCGACATCGGCGAGCTGTCGCAGCTGCCGCTCGACCGCGTGGCCGAACTGCTGGCGCCCGCCGCCGAGGGCCGGCTCGACGAGGATGCGGCGCCGTCGAACGCCGTCCTCGGCCCGGAGCGGGCCCGTGCCGACCGCGCGCGCCGCGTGGCCGAGGGCGGCTCGGCCCACGCCATGGCCCCGGACGTGCGGCGCACGCCCGACATGTCGCAGGAAAAACGCCTCGCCGCCCAACGCATCGCGCTCGACCTGCGCATGCGCATCGCCTCGATGCAGGCGCTCGGGCTCGGCTACCTTTCGATGGAGCGCGGCTCGCCCACCTTGTCTTCCGGCGAATTGCAGCGGCTGCGGCTCGCCACGCAGATCGGATCGACCTTGTTCGGCGTCGTCTACGTGCTGGACGAACCTACGGCCGGCCTGCATCCCGCCGACGGCCAGGCCCTGCTGCGCGCGCTGGCGCAACTGCGCGACGCCGGCAATTCGCTGTTCGTCGTCGAGCACGACCTCGAGATCATGCGGCGCGCCGACTGGATCGTCGACATCGGGCCCGATGCCGGCGAGCAGGGCGGCCACCTCCTCTACAGCGGGCCGCCGGAGGGCCTCCGCGGCATTTCCGCCTCCCGAACGGCGCGCCACCTGTTCGCCGCGCCCGCGCGCCGTGCCGCGCCGCCCCGCGCGCCCGCGGGCTGGCTGACGCTCGAGGGGTTGGCTTGCAACAACCTGCGCGGCCTCGACGCCCGCATCCCGCTGGGCGTGTTCACGTCCGTCACCGGGGTCTCGGGTTCGGGCAAATCGAGCTTGGTGAGCCAGATGCTGGTGCAGCTGGTCTGCGCGCATCTCGGCCAGGAACCCGCGCAAGCCGACGACGAGATCGAGGACGGCGCGCCCGCGCCCGCCCGGCCGACCCGGGGGCGGATCACGGCGGGCGCCGAGCGCCTGCGGCGCCTGGTGCGCGTCGACCAGAAGCCGATCGGGCGCACGCCGCGCTCCAACCTCGCCACCTACACCGGTTTGTTCGACGCGGTGCGCAAGCTGTACGCGGCGACGCCGGCGGCCCGCAGGCGCCGTTACGACGCCGGGCGGTTTTCCTTCAACGTGGCCAAGGGCCGGTGCGCGACCTGCGAAGGGGAGGGGGCCGTCGGCGTCGAGCTGCTGTTCATGCCCAGCGTCTATGCGCCGTGCCCGACCTGCCGCGGCGCGCGCTACAACGAGGCGACCTTGCAGGTGGCCTGGAACGGGCGCCACATCGCCGAGGTGTTGGCGATGACCGTCTCGGACGCCGTCGCCTTCTTCGACGGCGAGCCGGCGGTGCGAAAACCGTTGGCGCTGTTGCGCGACATCGGCCTCGGCTACCTGCGGCTGGGTCAGCCGGCCACCGAGCTCTCCGGCGGCGAAGCCCAGCGCATCAAGCTCGCCACCGAACTGCAGCGGCCGCATCGCGGCGACACGCTCTACGTGCTCGACGAGCCCAGCACCGGCCTGCATCCGTCGGACGTCGAGCGGCTGATGGCGCAACTGCAGGGGCTGGTCGATGCGGGCAACACGGTGGTGGTGGTGGAGCACGACATGCGCATCGTCGCCGCGGGCGACTGGGTGATCGACCTCGGGCCCGGCGCCGGCGACGACGGCGGGCGCGTCGTCGCCAGCGGGACGCCGGCGGCGGTCTCCCGGGTCGGGGAAAGCCGGACGGCGCGTTACCTGAGGCCGTGCCTCGAGCCCGGCGCGGGCTGACGGCGCAGGTCCCGCGCGGTCAGC
>JBEVLR010000038.1:0-10050 GCA_040509075.1 Burkholderiaceae bacterium
GCCAACGCGGGCCGCGGCTTCCACAGCAACGACGCGCGCGGCGCCGTCGCCGCCACCGACCCCGTGCCGGCCCTGGTGGCCAGCCAGGGCGCGGAACTGGGCCTGCGCACGGAGATCGTGCCGGGCCTTCAAACTTCGCTGGCGTTCTGGCGCCTGGACAGCGGCTCCGAGCTGGTCTACGCCGCCGACGAAGGCGGCACCGAACCGAAGGGCGCCAGCAAGCGCCACGGCGTCGAGCTGAACAACCACCTGGTGCTCAACCGCTGGCTGCTGATCGATGCCGACATGGCCTGGACGCACGCCCGCTACGCCGATGCCGGCGCCAACGGCGAGGCCGGCGACGACATCGGCAACGCGGTGAGCCGCGTCGGCCTGCTCGGCGTCACGGTGCACCGGCTCGGCCCCTGGTCGGCCGGCCTCGTCACCCGTTTCATCGGCCGGTACCCGCTGTCGCAGGACGGCACGCTCACCGCGCCCTCGGCGATCGTCTCCAACCTGCAAGTCAAGCGCGACCTGACGCCGCGCGTCTCGGTGCAGCTCGAGGCGCTCAATCTCTTCGACCGCAAGTTCTACGACATCGCCTATGAACAAGGCTACCGGCCCGCCCCCACCGCGCCGATCGTGCCGGCGGGCGTGACGGTGCATCCGGGCGAGCCGAGGGCGGTGCGGGTCTCGTTGAGCGTGCGGATTTGAGGCGCACGGCGGGCGGCGTTCGACCGGGTGATGCGCGCCGACTCATCGAACTCTACGGGAGCTGCCGATGCTCCACCAGGCCACGCCTTGCCGTCCCGGGCCCCGTCGCGCTCTGCAGGGCCCGCGGCTTGCCGCGAATGGCCGTGGGCCACGAAACCAGCCCTCGCATCGATCGGCGGCGGATGTCGTCGGCCTCAACAGGAAATTTCGACATGAGCAACAACCAAGGCAATCAAGGCAATCAAGGCCATCAAGACAGCCAGAAGAACAAGCAGCAGGACCAATCGTCCGGCAGCTCTTCCGGCCGCAACCAGCAAAGCGGCGGCAACCAGACAGGCCAGACCGGCGGCGGCGCCAACCCCGGCCATACCCAAGGCGGCACCAGCGAGCAGCACGCGGAAGCGGGTCGCCAGAGCCACAAGAACGACCAGGCCAAGGGCCGCTGAGCGCGCGAACCGCGTGCGCCCGAAGGCGCGCGAAGCCGAAGCCGGTTCGCCGGGCTTCGGCTTTTTTTTCGGGCGTCCGCGGGCCGTCGGGCAGATCGATACCGATCCTCTTTCCGATGCATCGGCATTTTTGCCGGAGGCGGCGCCATGCCGCCGGTCGATGGCCGGCGTGACCTGGTGGGGCAGCGCCGCGACCGCGCTTCCCGCACCTGGCGACGCTCGACGCGCCTCGACGGCCACAGGTACGCCAATTGCTGAGCTGACGCCGCTTACGGCTAAAGTCAGGTGACACGCACGGGCCGGCCGGCCCGGCCGCCAAATCACCTTCCCGTCCGGGCCCATCGAGGAACAACAACATATGGCCACACGCAAAACCTCAGCTGTTTCCCGCGAGGCCGCCGGGACGGCTTTGCCGAAAACCCCGACGGGCATCCAAGGCCTGGACGAAATCACCGCGGGCGGCCTGCCGCGCGGGCGGCCCACCCTGGTCTGCGGCTCCGCCGGCTCGGGCAAGACGATGTTGGCCGCGGAATTCCTGGTGCGCGGGGCGACCGAGTTCGGCGAGCCCGGCGTGTTCATGATGTTCGAGGAAAGCGTCGACGAACTGGCGCAGAACCTGCGCTCGCTCGGCGTCGACCTTGGCCGCCTGCAGCGCCAGAAGAAGATCGCGGTCGACCACGTGCACATCGAGCGCAACGAAATCGAGGAGACCGGCGAATACGACCTGGAAGGCCTGTTCATCCGCCTCGGCCATGCGATCGATTCGATCGGCGCGAAGCGGGTGGTGCTCGACACGATCGAGGCGCTGTTCTCCGGCCTGCCCAACCACGCCGTGCTGCGCGCCGAGCTGCGCCGGCTGTTCCGCTGGCTGAAGGAGCGCGGCGTGACGGCGGTGGTCACCGGCGAACGCGGCGAGCAGTCGCTGACGCGCTACGGCCTCGAGGAGTACGTGGCCGATTGCGTGATCCTGCTCGACCAGCGCCTGTTCGACCAGGTCTCGACGCGCCGGCTGCGCGTGGTGAAGTACCGCGGCACGGCGCACGGCACGAACGAGTATCCCTTCCTGATCGGCCCGCGCGGGCTGTCGGTGATGCCGATCACCTCCATGCGGCTCGAGCACCGCGCCTCGCGCGAGCGCGTTTCGACCGGCATCGCCGGGCTCGACGAGATGATGGGCGGGGCCGGCGTGTTCCGCGGCAGCAGCACGCTGGTGTCGGGCGCGCCGGGCACGGGCAAGAGCAGCGTCGGCGCGAGCTTCGCCGACGCGGCATGCGCCCGCGGGGAGCGCGCGCTGCTGTTCGCCTACGAGGAGTCGGCGAGCCAGCTGCTGCGCAACATGGGCTCGATCGGCCTCGACCTCGCGCGATGGCAGGCGAAGGGCCTGCTGCACATCGACGCTTCGCGGCCGACGCTGCACGGCCTCGAGCAGCACCTGGTGCACATGCACGACATGGTGCGCGAGCTCAAACCCTCCGTGGTGGTGGTGGACCCGATCAGCAACCTCACGATGGATCGCCACGACGTCTCGCTCAAGCCCACGCTGATGCGGCTGATCGATTTCCTCAAGCAGCAGGGCGTGACGGCGCTTTTCACCAGCCTGACCGGCGATTCGGCGGCCGAGGTGGCGGATTCGCAGGTGGGCGTCTCGTCGCTGATGGACACCTGGATCCTGCTGTCGAACCTCGCGGCCAACGGCGAGCGCACGCGCACGCTGCAGGTGCTGAAGTCGCGCGGGATGCGGCATTCCCACCAAGTGCGCGAATTCGTGCTGAGCGATCGCGGCGTGGACCTCGTCGAGGTCTACCTCGCCGGCGATCTCGTGCTGACGGGAACGGCGCGCATCGCGCGGGAAGCCCAGGAGCAGGCCGCGACCGAGCTGCGCAGGCGCGACCACGAGCGCCGGATCAAGGAATTGGCGAACCACCGCAAGGTGATCGACGCGCAGATCGCGTCGCTGAACGCGCAGGCGGAGGAGCGCGCCGGCGAAGTCGAATTCGCCATCGCGCGCGAGACGCTGCATGCTGAAGGCGCGAACTCGCGCGCGAGATCGATCGCCAAGGAGCGCGCGTCGACGCGGCCCGCACCACCGGATCCGGAACCCGCCGCGCGGGGCGGCAGGGGAAGACGATGAGTTCGGATGCGGGCGACGCCAAGACCGCGCGCCGGGCCGCGGCCCGGCCGAAGGCCAAGGGCGGCGCGAAGGCGCCGCCGCGCGCGGCCGCCGACGGCGCCGAATGGCAGCTGCGGCTGTACGTCGCCGGCCGGACGGCCAAATCGACCGCCGCGCTGGAAAACCTCAAGCGCGTGTGCGAGACCCACCTCGCCGGCCGCTACACCATCGAGGTGGTCGACCTGCTGGTGAACCCGCGCCTGGCCGCGGGCGACCAGATCCTGGCGGTGCCGACACTCGTGCGCAAGTTTCCCGAGCCCATCCGCAAGATCATCGGCGACCTGTCGAACGAAGAGCGCGTGCTGGTCGGACTCGATGTCCAGCCGTTGCGTTAGGGCCGCATGAGCGCCGCGGACGCCGAGCCCTATGTCCTTCGCCTGTACGTGACGGACGCCACCCCGAAATCCGCCCGGGCGATCGTGAACGCGCGCCGCATCCTCGAGGACCACTTGCCCGGTCGCTACACGCTCGAGATCCTCAACGTCGGCGAACACGTGGCCTTGGCCACGGCCGACCAGATCGTCGCCACGCCCACGCTGCTGCGCCTGGCGCCGCTGCCGGTGCGGCGCATCATCGGCGACCTGTCCGACGCGGCGCGCGTGCTCAAGGGCCTGGAAGCGCCCGGGCCGCGGTGACCGCGGACCCGCATCGGACATCGCCATGAACGCGGACGCCGATCCCGACCTCCCGCGCGACGAGATCGAGCGCCTGCGCCGCCTGAACGCCGAACTCGAAGGCCGGCTGCGGGAAGCCGAGGACACGCTGGCGGCGATCCGCGGCGGCGACGTCGACGCGCTGATCGTCGGCGAGGACATCTACACGCTCGACAGCGCCAACGCGGCGAGCAACGCGATGCGCAAGGACGTGCTGGCGCAGATGCAGGACGCCGTGCTCGCGTTCGACGCCGAAGGCCACCTCATCTTCATGAACCCGGCCGCCGAGGCGCAGTACGGCCGCAGCGCCTCGCAGATGCTGGGGCGCCCGCGCGACGAGCTCTACCGCGAGCGCTGGGCCGACGAAGGATCCGCGCGCCGATCGCGGCAGGCGCTGCGCGAGCACGGCACCTACCGGGCCGAATCGGTGCACCTGCGCGGCGACGGGCGAGAGCTCCACGTGGAAGCCACCGTGGCGCGCCTGAACGACGCGCACGGCCAGGCGCTCGGGACGCTGTGCGTCATCCGCGACATCGGCGAGCGCATCGAGGCCCAGGCGCGGCTGGCCGAGGCCGCGGAAGAACTCGCGCGGCGCGAACGCCGGTTCTCGACGCTCGTGGAGAACTCGCCCGACATCTTCGCGCGCCTGGACCGGCAATTGCGCCACATCTACGTGAGCCCGGTGATCGAACGCTACACCGGCACGCCGGCGGCGTCGTTCATCGGCAAGACCAACGCCGAGCTCGGCATGCCGCCCGAGCTGGTGGCGAGCTGGGGGCGCGCGTTCGAAGGCGTCTTCGAAAGGGGCGTCGTCGACCGCGTGCAATTCCGCTTCGTCGCCGCGAACGGAAAGCCGGTGGACTTCGAATCGCGTCTGATCCCCGAATTCGCCGAAGACGGCACGATCGAGTCGGTGCTGTCGATCGCCTCCGACGTCACCGAGCAGGCGCGCGTCGGCGCCGCGCTGCTCGAAAGCAAGGCGCGGCTCGAATTCACGCTCGCCGCGGCGCGCGTGGGCGAATGGGAGATCGACGTCGACTCCGGCGCCTGCCGCCATTCGGCGCTCTTCGACCGCTGCTTCGGGCTGGATGCGCCGCGCGTCCCGTGGAACCTCGACGTGCTGCTGTCGCTCGTGCACGCCGACGACCGCGAGCCGGTCCGCGCGCTGATCGCGCACCGTTTCCGCACCCGCGAGGTGCTGGACTTCGAGGCGCGCGTCATCTGGCCCGACGGCGGCGTGCACTGGATCCACGCGCAAGGCAGCGCCTACGTGGAAGGCGAGGCCGCGGGCGGGCGCCTGCGCTACCTGGGCATCATCTCCGACATCACCGACCGCAAGCACGCCGAAGCCGCCCTGCGCGACGCCGACACCCGCAAGGACGAATTCCTCGCCACGCTCGCGCACGAGCTGCGCAACCCGCTCGCGCCGATCCGCAACGCGGTGCAGATCATGCAGCTCTCGCGCAGCGAAGACGTCCACGAGAACGCGCGCAACATCATCGAGCGCCAGCTCAAGCAGATGGTGCACCTGGTGGACGACCTGCTGGACGTCAGCCGCATCAGCCAGGGCAAGGTGGAGCTGCGGCGCGAAATCGTCGACGTGGCCGGCGTCGTGACGGCGGCCGTCGAGACGAGCCGCCCGTTGATCGACGCCGGGCGCCACGAGCTGGCGATCCGGCTCGGCGCCCAGGGCGCGCTGCGCGTCGACGCCGACGTCACGCGGCTGTGCCAGATCCTGGCCAACCTGCTGAACAACGCGGCCAAATACACGCCCGAAGGCGGCCGCATCGAGATCACGGCGGAACGCGACGGCGCGCACGCGTCGATCTGCGTGCGCGATTCCGGCATCGGCATTTCGAAGGAGATGCTGCCGCGCGTCTTCGACATGTTCGCGCAGGTCGACCGTTCGATGGAGCGCGCGCAAGGCGGGCTCGGCATCGGGCTGGCGCTGGTCAAGCGGCTGGTCGAGATGCATGGCGGCACCGTCACCGCGTCGAGCGGGGGGCCCGACCTGGGATGCCGCTTCGTCGTGCGGCTCCCGCTCGTCGACGAAGCGCCCGGACGGCCCGGGCCCGCGCCCGCCCCGGCCGACGCCCGCGGCCTGGGCTCCGGCGTCGCCGCCGGCCAGCGCGTGCTGGTGGTCGACGACAACGTGGACAGCGCGGAGAGCCTGTCGCAGATGCTGGCGATGCTGGGTTACGAAACCGCCACCGCGCACGACGGCATCGAGGCCGTGGAAGCCGTGCGGACGCGGGGGCCGGCGATCGTCCTGCTCGACATCGGCATGCCGCGCATGAACGGCTTGGACGCGGCCCGCGCCATCCGCCGGCTGCCCGGCGGCGACCGCATCATCCTCATCGCGCTCAGCGGCTGGGGCCAGCACGAGGACCGCCGCCGGTCGAACGCCGCCGGCTTCGACCACCATTTCGTCAAGCCGCTGGACGTCGAGGCGCTGATCGACCTGCTGGGCAAGGCGACGGCGCGCTGATCCCGGCGGCCGCGGCGGAGGCTTCGCCCCGGGCCGGTCTCCCGGCTCCTCCGCCGGGGCTTCAGCCTCGGCCCGACGCCGACATCGTGCCGCGGCACCCCGGCGACGCGCAGCGGCACACGTAGTCGGCCGGCGCGTTGTCCGCGATGTCGAGGGCGTAGTCGAGGAAAAGTTCTTCGCCGCGCGCCACCGTCGTCTTCGCCCGGATTTCGACGGCCGGGCCGCGCGCGGTGTCGATCTCGTAGGCGATGCAGTTCGGCTCGCAGGCGTGGTTGATGAAGCGGGTGTCGTTGCCGCCTTCGCGGGCGTCGATCAGGCTGCCGTCGGACAGCCCGAAGACATACGTCATCCGAGGATCCCAGTCCTTCGATGCGATTTCGGAGGCGGCATACCGTCGACCGGTGTAAAACGCGATCAGTTCCGAAGCGCGGATGCGGCGGGTGGCGAACACGCCGCGGCCGTGCACGCCGCTGGAGCGAACTTCGATTTTCCCGGCGCGCGCCGCCGGGGCGATGGTGTTTGACTTCATGCGCCCAATGTGGGCCGCGAGAGGCTCATGCGGTGCGCCACCGCATGCCTGGGCGGGGCCAGGGGGCGCCACGGACGGGCTCCGCCGCGTCCCGGAGCCGCCCGCGCGCCGGCCCGCCCCGCGGCGCGTTTCAATATCCTTCCTGGTTGTCGTAGGCATACTCCACCCGATCAGACGCGGCGTCGCTGAAAGCCTCGTCCGGCATGATCACGTCGTTCGCGTCGGCCAATTCATGGAGGGCGCCCCTGACCGGCGCATCGGCGTCTTTGACGCATTGCCAGAGATGGGACATCAGCCGCTCCATGTCCTCCCCGTTCATTCCGTTCATGATCAGCTCGATCGTGTCGCGCCAGTCGTTCAGATGGAAATCGGCCAGGGTCGGGCGCAGGCGGGCGCTGATCGTCGCCATGGCGATCTCCTTTTGATCGAAGTCGTCGAGCCCCGACAGCAGACCGCCCAAACGCTGGAGCACCAATTCGCGCACGACCTGCGGCGGGCCGTTCGGAGCGCCGATCCGAAGCTCGTCCAACTCGTCGGCCAGCCCCTGCCCGTCCGTGTGGGCGATGAAGTCCCGGAGCCTGTCGCACCGGGCCTGGACATCCGGCGACGCGGCGTCGGCCAAGCCGAACTTCATGCGCAGCTGACCGGCGACGACGCCGAGGGCGGCCCGCACGGCATGGTCGAAAGCGCTCGACTCCGGGCCGAGCTGGGGGGCCAGCGCGTCCAGCAAGCGCTCGGCCGCGGGCTCGTCCGTCATCTCGATGCCACCGATCAGGAGGCCGAACTGACGGCGCCGCTCGTCGAAAACCTCGCCTTCGCCCGACGGCATCAGCCGGCGCGCCCTCGTCCGCATCGCGTCGAAGCCCAATCCCGCCAAGGCCACGCCGAGCTCCGGGAGCACCAGGTCGAGGGCGATCCGCGCGAGCTGGCCGTTTTCGATCTGCGGCAGCACCTCGTCCACGACCATCGCCATCAGATCCGGGTTTTTCGTCGCGGTGAAGTCCCGCAAGGTCATCGCGATCTCCTCGCCTTTTTCCCTCTTCGCACGCTCCTTGGCCGCGCGGCGCTCCAGCTTGGCGCGTTCTTCGGCCGACAGCAGCAGAGGCTTGACCTCGGGCCGATCTTCGGCCATGGCCTGAAGCATCGATTCCAGTTCGGCGGGCAGGCCGCTCGCCGAAACGTGGGCCGCATCGGCGTGCGAAGCGCGCACCGCCTCGACCGCGTCGCCCAGCACGGCGTGCCAGCGCGACTCGAACGACGCGTCGCTCGTGGGCATCGAGCTCAGATCGACGACGACCTGGTTGATGAGCTCCATGCGCTGGCGCGGGATCATGGGGCGCGCCGCCCCGATCAGGCTTTGCAGCAGGGCGAACCGCGCGTCCTCGCCGAGCATGCCCGGCGCTTGCGACAAGCGATGCAGCGCGCGGAAGATCGCTTCCGCGTTCAGCGCCGGGGCGAGCGCCTGCAGCAGCGCGGCATGGACGGCGAGCCGCAGGTCGCGATCGAGCCATCGGGCCGTCTCGGGCAGTTGCGCCGGATCGATCTTGCGGACCCCTTCGCGGATCAGCTCGGCCGCTTCCGCTTCGGCGCCGGGATCGTCGACGAGATGGGTCGATAGCTTCAGGAGGACGTCCGTCGCGCTTTCCGGGCTGCCCCACCGGTCGACCAGCGCGTCGACGGCGGCGTCCAGGCCCGGTGCCCGCAGCCGCACCAGCCGCAGCGACATCGCGGTGTGCGCCGACCATCCGGCCCGGCCCGAAAGGCGGTTCCTCCGCGCATCCAGCGCCTGCTCCCAGCTGCTCCAAGCCAGCGGCGAACCGATGCGGCCCATCGCGTCGCGCACGGCGGCCCTGGCCGATTCCCGCTGGTTCCAGCCCGGGGTGTCCGGATGGAGGTTCAGGCGCTGCATCGTCTCGTAGAGCATCCACATCACCTCGGGATGATGGGCCGGCTCGGTCGCATCCGCCGCGGCCTCGGCCAGGACGGCGACGGCGGCCATCGCCTGGTGATGCGTCGTCGGCGGTTGCGTCGCGGCGGCCAACAGGGCGGCCATGTGGTCAGGCTCCAGCCGTTCCTCGTGCCCGACGAGCTCTTCGAGCAGGGTGGAGAACACCACCGGCCGAATTTCCGCCGGCATTTCGGCCCCGAGGTTCTCGCCGAGGTGCGACTCGATCCGCCGCGCGGTGGCGTCGCCCGGCTGGGGGCTGGGCGAGTCGGGAGCCTTCGGCAGCGCGGCGCGATGGCGCTTCGCACGTTGCGCAGGGTGCTTGACGCCGTCGTCCCCGAGCTTGTCGCCCGGCTCGAGCGGTGGCGTGCCCTGCGCCTCGGCTTTGCGCTTCGGATGCTCCGGGAAGTCGTCCAATTTCAGCGATGGCCTGCGCGCGCCGGGCGGCGTCTTGCCCGTCTCGGCCGGCGGCGATCGATGCGCGGCGTCCTTGGACGCGCCCGCGGGCACGTCCGGCTCCTCACTCTGCCGTGCACTGGATGTTCCCGAGATCGTCACGCTGCGCTCCTTGGTCGGCCTGAGGGCGTCCAGGCCCGCGGAGTCTAGGAGGCATGCCGGCGGAGCCCCCGTTCCATGCGAAGCGGAAGCGTCGATTCCGAAGATCGATGTCCCGACTCCTGCGCAAAGATGCGCTCTTCGTCGGTTCGATTTCACGCTGAAGGACGGCGGCATCGCCGCCTCGCCCTTTCCCGGCCGCCCCGCGCGGGAAGGTCAGGATCCCCACGTCAGCCACGTCAGCCAACGCGGGCGGGAGGCCAATGCGAAGGCGACCAGCAACACCGAAACGACGAGCGACATGAGCCAGACCAGGACCGCGATCGACGCGTGATCGGCGGCCAGGCACAGGCCCAGCGCCCCGGCGATCGCCGCCGCCGCGAGCGTGCGCAGCGCGATCGCCCTGCGCGCCCCCGGACCGGCGGCGTCGCCGCGCACCCGCCCCCAGTGGACGTCCATCGCCAGCGCCAGCCAGCCCATGCCGCACAGGCTGGACAGCATCGCGCACGCCAGCAGCCAGGCCTCACGCATGGCGGGCCGGCGGCGGGGCCGCGCGCCGGCGGCCGCCCAG
>JBEVLR010000039.1:0-7567 GCA_040509075.1 Burkholderiaceae bacterium
CGCGCGCGCTGCTGCGCACGACGCTGTCGCGTTACGCGGATGTCGCGCCGCGGGACTGGCGCTTCGAGCTCGGCCCCTACGGTCGGCCGAGCCTCGCGCGGGGCCGGCACGCATCGGTGACGCTGTCGTTCAACGTCTCGCACACCACCGGGCTGCTGGCGATCGCGGTGTCGCGCACGACGATCGGCGTGGACATCGAGACGGTGGAGCGGCCGGTGGAGGTCAACCTGGCGAGCCGCTTCTTCGCTCCGGCCGAATCCGCCGCGCTGGACGCGCTGCATCCTTCATCGCGACCGCGCCGTTTCCTTGAACTGTGGACGCTCAAGGAAAGCTACGCGAAGGCGCGCGGCCTCGGACTGCGATTGCCGTTCGACGGCTTCGCGTTCGATCTGGACGTCGCCAACCGCATCGCCTTCAAGCCGGAGCGCGGCGCGGATCGGCACCATGCCGCTTGGTCGTTCCTCCTGCTGGAGCCGGGCAGCCGGCATTTGTGCGCGCTGTGCTGCCGCAGCGACGGAGCGCCGCCCGCGCTGGCCTGCAGGTCGATGGACGGGCCGTCCTCGGAGGCGGCCGGGTTCAAGCTGTTGCGCACCAGCGGGACGGCGGCTCACTGAGCGACGGCCTCCCCGGTTCAGGCCCCACCGAGATTCTTGAAGTACTTCCTGAACTCGGATTCATCTTCCTGGTGCATTGCCGCCACTTCTGCGATCACCTCGGAAATCACGGCATCCACATTCGGATGGATTTGCCTGATCCGATCCAAGTCGAACATCCCCGGCTCGTTCTCGTCCCCCTCTTCAGAGCGGGTGCGCAGCGCCTGGCTGAAATACCGCACCAGCGTGCCTTTCAAGTTTTCCAATGGGGGCATGACGCACTTCTTTCGTTGTTCAAATTATCTGCCTCATCACCAGGTCCCGGCCGTCATTGCTTTCCACCCTGAATTTCGCGTTCAGCAAGAAAAGGGATTCCTGATCGGAGGCGAGCCCTGGGATCTTCCCCGGAAACTGCACGGGCAGGCTGAGCGCGCTGACGTCCCGGGCCTCGCTGTCGTCGGTGGTGAATCGAATGTCGGCGATGTCCCAGAATTCCGCGGTCGGATTGTCGGACGAAGACGAAAACCCATTGAAGACAACGACATCGCCGGGCTTCGCGTTTCGGTAGCGGTTGCGGACTTCCTCGCTCGGATTCAGCAGGCCGCGGAATTGGCGGGGATTCGCCTTCGGCATCTTCGCCGTGCCGGATTTCAACAACCGCACCAGTTCGCATTTGGCCGAGGGCAGGCCATCGCGCACTGCCTTGTTCAATTTCGCATAGAACAATTTCGTCGTGTAGCCGAACATCACATGGGCTTCCAGCTCAGTGACTCCGAACGGGTTGGTCTCCACGAACTTCCTGATCAACTGGTCATAGCGGATGCCGCGATTGTTCTTCAGGTTCGTGTAGTAGGCCTGGACATCCTTGCCCTTGATCACGAAGCCGGATTGGATCAAGGCGTCGACATAAGCTCGAGGAAGCGCGCCGGAAACGCTCCTGGACGGTGAGGGGCGCTTGACCGATGTCCTGGCGGACAATGCCCGATCAAAGTCCGCGGGCACCGTCAGAGGCCGCGGCGCCGGGGCCGCCCGCGAGGGGAGCCGTTCATCCAGGCTCATGTTCGCCAACGACATCAGCGTAGCGGGCGGCGAACGACTGGTCTTGCGGCCCGGCGGCTGTTCGAAGCTGGAACCACCCGAATTCGTGAAGGATGCGCTCAGGCGCGCGCTCTATGCACCGTCGGAGGACACGGCGCCGGGTGGAATTGGATCAGGCATCTTTTTCGCCGCACCCGCGTGATGCGGGCGAACTCATTGGTCACGGCGTACATGGGTCGATCCACCCGATAAGCAATTTGTGCGCCATCGCCAGCTCCTCGGACGATTCGCCAGATCGCTCAAGCGCGGCGCCGCGCGTCCGATATCACAGGTAACCGACCGCTCGGGCGCCTCATCGAGACGATCTCCCGGCAGGCCGGAATCCGCCATGAGCCTGCCTTCCATGCCTCCTCCGTTTCCTGCCCCCCGCGACGTGGCGGGTTGGGTGCGCGCGCTCAGCGGCCTCGAAATTCCCGTGCTGACCAGCACCGCCGAGGCGATCGAGGAAATGCGGCCGATGGAGGACGACGTCGACGCGCGCGGGATCTCGGAGACCATCGGGCGCGATCCGCTGATGACGCTGAAGTTGCTCGTCCACGCATCGACGCAGGGGGCGAACCATCGGCTGACGGATGCGGAAACGGTCGTCGAAGCGCTGGTGCTGATGGGCATCACGCCGTTTTTCCGCTCGTTCGGCCCGCAGCCGACGATCGAAGACCACCTCGCCGGCCATCCCGAGGCGCTGGCGGGGTTGCGCCAGGTGCTGGCGCGCGCCGACCGCGCCGCGCGCTTCGCCGCGAGCTTCGCGATCCACCGCGCCGACCATGACGCCGTCGTGCTGCACGAAGCCGCCCAGCTGCACGATTTCACGGAAATGCTGCTGTGGCTGCACGCGCCGGAGCTGGCGCTCGAGATCCAGCGCCGCCAGCAAGCCGATCCGGCCTTGCGCTCGTGCGCGGTGCAACGCGAATTGCTCAACGCCGAACTCAACGAGATCCAGCACGCGCTGATGCAGTTGTGGCGCCTGCCCGAGATCCTCGTGCGCATCACCGACGACCGGCATGCCGAGAGCTCGCAGGTGCGCAACGTGCTGCTCGCGATCCGCATCGCCCGCCACACGGCCAATGGCTGGGACAATCCAGCCATCCCCGACGACGTGCGCGACATCGCCGAGCTGCTGCACCTGTCGATCGAACCGACGCGTCAGCTGCTGATGGACATCGCCCGCGACGATTGAGCGGCAGCCTGCGCCTGCAGGCGACCCGCTTTCGGCGACTGCGGCATGCGCACGGCGCGCCTCAGCGATCCAGCCGGCGCCGCAATTCGCTCCAGATCTCTTCGCGCCCGATCAGCGCCAGGTGGGCGACGCCGCGGATGCGGCGCCCTTCGCCGCCGCGAAGTTCCGCCGTCGGCGCCGGATAGACGATCTGGTCGCAGGCGCTCCACCAGCAGGTGAACGTCGCGGCGAGCTCGGCCGTCATCGCGGCGCCGAGGCCCATCAGCCAGGGCCCATCGTCGCGCATCTGCCGCGCGCTGCGCGACGTGGCCAGCCTGGCCAGCCGGGTGCCGTGATGCGGCGAAGCGATCGTGATCACGCGCGCCACGCGCGCGGCGGGCCGATGCTGCGTGCGCAGCCATGCCCTCACCGCGACGCCGCCCATGCTGTGCGCGACCACGATGGGCGCCAGCCCGGTCACCTCTTCGACGCGGCGCACGGCGCGCCCGATCGCGTCGGCGTGGCCGTCGATGTCGCCGAAGACGGGCTCCAAGTCGACCGCGACGAACGCGCGGCCGAGCTCCGTCAGCCGCGCGAGCCATGCATTCCAGACGCCGCGATTGCAGAGATAGCCGTGCACCAGCACGACGCCGCGCAAGCCGCGCGCGCCGTTCGGCAGATGGTCGGCAAAGGCGTTCGACCTCCAGGCCATCCGCCACCCGAAGGCGATCGTCGACGCGCCCCATTCGCCGATCCATGCCCGAAACGTCGATCCCAGAGGGTCGCGCGGGCCGCCGACGCGCCGATTCGCGCGCCACGCCAGCGCGAACTCGACAGCGAGCAGCGCCGGGTGCCCCAGCACCAACAGGCAAAGCCCGGCCCACACGGCCGCAGGCCAGCCGTAGCGCACGCCGCACGACAAGAGCGCCGCCAGCAGGCCGAGCCCGGCGCAGAGCAACAGTCGGATGGCGGCGGCGACCATCCGGCAAGTATCACGCAGCCGGCGCGGGCCGATCGAACGCGTGCTGCCGGCACTCGCGGATTCCATCGCCACGGAGCTCGGTTTCCCTCGTGGAGCAAGAGCCCGCGGTGCATCACAATGCCCGCACGATGACCCATCAGCCCGCTTCCCCCGCTGCCGAAGCCCCGGCCTCCGCCGTCGACTCGCCCGTGCCCCGTCCCTGGCTGGAACACTATCCTCCCGGCGTGCCCGCTTCCGTGGAGACGGGCGCCTACCCGTCGTTGGTGGCCTTGCTCGAAGAGGCTTGGAACCGGCACGCGGCGCGCGACGCCTGCGTCTGCATGGGCAAGCGGACGACGTTCGGCGAAATCGACCGGCTTTCGCGCGCGCTCGCCGCCTGGTTGCAGGCCCAAGGCATCCAGCGCGGCGATCGGGTCGCGCTGATGATGCCCAACGTGCCGCAATACCTGGCCGCCATCGGCGCCGTGCTGCGCATCGGCGCCGTGGTCGTCAACGTCAACCCCCTCTACACGGCGCGTGAACTGCGGCACCAGCTCGCCGATTCGGGCGCCATCGCGATCGTCGTGCTCGAGAACTTCGCGCGCACGCTGGAGACGGTGATCGCGCAGACCGAGGTGCGTCACGTGGTGCTGGCGTCGATGGGCGACCTGCTCGGAGCCGTCAAAGGGCGGATCGTCAATTTCGTCGTGCGCCGCGTGAAGAAGATGGTGCCGAAATTCCAGTTGCCCAGGGAAGGCGGACGCACGGTGACGCGCTTCAACGCGGCGGTCTCCGACGGCTCGCGACGCCGGTTCGCCCCGGTCGCGCTCGGGCCCGACGACATCGCGTTCCTGCAATACACCGGCGGCACGACCGGCGTCTCCAAAGGCGCCACGCTGCTGCATCGCAACGTGGTGGCGAACATCCTCCAAAGCGAGGCCTGGTTCAAGCCGATGTTCGACAAGCTCGGGACGCGTTCGCTCACCATCGTCTGCGCCCTGCCGCTCTACCACATCTATGCGTTGACGATCTGCTGCATGTTCGGCGCTCGCCTCGGCGCGACGAACATCCTCGTGCCCAACCCGCGCGACATCGCGGGTTTCGTCAAGACGCTGAAGTCCTTCGAGGTCAACATGTTCCCGGCGGTCAACACGCTGTTCAACGCGCTGGTGAACCATCCCGAATTCGCGCGGCTCGATTTTTCCGGCCTGGTGGTCTCCAACGGCGGCGGCATGGCGGTGCAACAGGCGACCGCCGAACGTTGGCTCGAGCTGACGGGGTGCCCGATCGTCGAGGGTTACGGCTTGTCCGAAACCTCCCCGGTCGCCACCAGCAATCGGCTCGACCAATCCGAGTTCACCGGCACGATCGGATTGCCGGTGCCGTCGACCGACATCGTGATCCGCGACGATGCCGGGCTCGACCAACCCTCCGGCTCGCCGGGTGAGATCTGCATCCGCGGCCCGCAGGTGATGGCGGGCTACTGGAAGCGGCCGGACGAAACGGCGAAGGTGATGACCGAAGACGGATTCTTCCGCTCCGGCGACATCGGCGTGATGGATGCGCGCGGTTTCGTGCGCATCGTCGATCGCAAGAAGGACATGATCCTGGTCTCGGGATTCAACGTCTATCCGACCGAGATCGAACAGGTCGTGAACATGCACCCGGGCGTTCTCGAATGCGCGGCGATCGGCGTCCCCGACGACAGATCGGGCGAAGCCGTGAAGTTGTTCGTGGTCCGGCGCGATTCGACGCTGGCCGAGCAAGATATTTCGGCTTATTGCCGCGAGAATTTCACGGCCTACAAAAGACCCCGGTCCATCGAGTTCCGGGACGAACTGCCGAAGTCGAACGTCGGCAAGATCCTGCGCCGCGAACTGCGTTCACCAGGAGACTGAAGCCGAACCCTCACCTAAGTGACATCGATCGATCCGATCCCTGCCGCCCCATCCGCCGTGTCCCCGCCAAGTGCGGAAGCACGCACGGCGGATGTCGTGTCGGGCACGGTTTCGCCGCTGGGCATGACCGTGATCGAAAGAGGCTGGCTGTCGGCGAACCAGGTTTTGTTGGCGGCCCAAGGCGGCGTCTCCGCGGCCATCGTCGACACGGGCTTCGGTGGCCATTCGGCGCAGACGCTCGCGTTGGTCGATCATGCTTTGCGCGGCGCGCGCCTGAGCCGCATCGTCAATACCCACCTGCATTCGGATCACTGCGGCGGCAACCGCGCGCTGCAAGATCGCGGAAGCATCGAGACCTGGATTCCGGCAGCCTGCTTGCCCTGGGTGCGGCGTTGGGATGAAGACGCATTGACATACCGCTTCACCGGACAGCCCTGCCCGCGCTTCGCGGCCGACCGCCCGCTGGTGCCCGGACAGACGATCGCGCTCGGCCCCGGCGAATGGGAAATCCACGCCGCCCCCGGCCATGACATGGACGCGGTGCTGCTGTTCGAACCGCAGACCCGCACGCTGATCGCGGGAGACGCGTTGTGGGAAGAACGGCTCGCGGTCATCTTTCCCGAACTCGTCGGCGACGACGGCTTCCGTCCGGCCCGCGATACATTGGCGCTGATCGAGCGGCTCCGGCCGCGCGAGGTGATTCCCGGCCACGGCCGCCCGTTCCACGACGTCGGACGCGCCCTGGCCGCAAGTCGGCAACGGCTCGACGCGTTCGAAGCCGACCCGAGCAAACACGCGCGGCACGCCGCGCGTGCGCTGCTGATGTTCCATCTGCTC
Source organism: Burkholderiaceae bacterium (assembly GCA_040509075.1). GTDB lineage: Bacteria > Pseudomonadota > Gammaproteobacteria > Burkholderiales > Burkholderiaceae_C > Scleromatobacter. The sequence goes on from JBEVLR010000039.1 coordinate 6,544, forward strand.
GACGTTCGCACCGCGCGCAAGGCGAAACTCGTCGCCTGGATGCGGAAGACCCCGATCTACCGTGTTGTCGCCGACCGGACCGGCCTGAACGACGCACGCTTCGCCGACTGGGGCGCGGGCCACCTGCAGCGGCTGATCGATGAAGGCCTGCTCTCGGAACATTCCGGAAACATCTCGGTGCGTCCGAGCGACCGCTGAGGCACGCCAGAGTCCATGGCGGATCCCGACGACACCACCGTTCCAGGCGGCGATTTCGCAGAAACGTTGCCGCCCGCGCCGTCGACGCCCGCCCCTGCCCAAGAATCGAAGGGCTCGACGCATGCGCCCGATCGGCTCGTGTTCTTCTTCGGTGGTTTCGATCCCAAAGGCGCCCGTTTTTACCACCGACTGTTCCGCAACGGAATCGCGCAGCGCAACGCCACACATGACCAGACCTTGGCCATCGGCAAGCGCCATCGAGTCGGCCGCTGGACCTCCGTGTGGCCAGCATTGTGGCGAGGGGCCCCACGAGCCGGCGGTGGCCGGCCGCCCACCATGCGCACGCGCTTTCACTTCATGCGCTGGGACGACATCGTCCGTCAGCACTGGCAACGTGGGCCATGGCGGCTCGCACGCGACTATTGGCACGTTTATGCCGGAGGTGCGCTGGCTGGCGTGCTTGCACGCATACGGCGCCAAGCGCCCGCGGCGTTCGGATTGGCATTGTTTCCGCTGAATGTGGCGTTGCTGTCGTTCGTGTCCGGATTGCTCGGCGTCGGCGGCGCCTTGCTTTGGACCGACATGCTGCCTCCGCTGCCAGCTCTGCTGACCGGCCTGGCATGCGGCGTCGTCGCTTGGCGCATGATCGCCACCTGGATCGGCTGCGAGCGGCTGCTGCGCTTTTACGGATTCATGCGGGAGCACGCGATCGGTGAGGTGCCGGCGCTCGACGAGCGTGAGCGTCCTGCCGTCCCACCTTGCTTGCAGGGGTTAGGCGCGTGAGGATGGTGTCCACCTATTTCGTTGGTGGACACCTATGCATCCC
>JBEVLR010000040.1:0-4535 GCA_040509075.1 Burkholderiaceae bacterium
GGTGACGGGAGGCTGAAAGCCGATGAGCACAGCCCGGCCGTCCGAAGGCGCTCGCAATGCAGCGCGAGAGCGCGGAGCCTGCCTGTGAGCGAACTGCCGTCCGCGGCTGATGCGCGAACCCGCGTCCGCATCCAAGAAGCCGACTTCGACGTCGCCGCCGAACTGGCCGCGCTTCAGCGCGGCCGTGCCGACATCGGCGCGGTCGTCAGTTTCGTCGGCTGCGTGCGCGGCGGCCCGCCCGACGATGGCGTTCACGCCCTCACGCTCGAGCATTACCCGGGCATGACCGAACGCGCGATCGACGCCATGATCGTCGAGGCCGACGCCCGCTTCCGGCTGCTGGGCGCGCGCGTCGTCCATCGGATCGGACGATTGCTGCCGGGCGAGCGCATCGTGCTGGTCGCCACGGCTTGCTCGCACCGCCGCGACGCTTTCCAGGCCTGCGAATTCCTGATGGACTACCTGAAGACGCAGGCGCCGTTCTGGAAAAAGGAAACGACGCCCGCCGGGGATCGCTGGGTCGATGCCCGCGCCGCCGACGATCGCGCGCTGGCGCGCTGGGGCCTGGCGTCGGCCAACGCGGACGCCACGGCCGCAGGGCCGGCGGGCGAGGCTTGAACGGGCGGCCCTCGCCGGCGGCGGCGCCGGACGCCGATCGGGCGTGCGCCTGCGACAATGATCCCATGAGCGTCACCCCGATCGTTCCCGCCCCGGCGATGGTCACCTCTTTGTCCCCGCTCGCGCAGGCCGGGGCCGTGGCGGTCGGCGGCGCGGTGGGGTCCGTGCTCCGCTGGCGGCTGGGGGTTTGGCTGGGCGCGTTGCAATGGCCGGTCGCGCCGGGCATCCTGGTCGCCAATCTCGCCGGCGGCTTGTGCATCGGCTTTTCGCTGGTCGCGTTCGATCGCATGCCGTCCGAGGGGCTGAAGCTGCTGCTGGTGACGGGCTTGCTCGGCGGGCTGACGACGTTTTCGTCGTTCTCCGGCGAATCGCTGGGCCTGATGATCAAGGGCCAATGGGGCCTTGCCGCCGCGCACACGTTGATCCATGTGGCCGGCGCCTTGTTCGCCGCCGCGCTCGGATGGTCCATCGGCCGCTGGGTGTGGATGTGACCGCGTCCGACCCGCGAAGCGCCGCGCCCCAGGACGACGATCTCGGCGACGCCGGGAGTCGGGGCCCGGCCGAGCGCGAGCCGCGCGAGCTCGGCGCGGACGATCTGCGCCGCGCGCTCGGCCGTTTCGTCACCGGCGTCACCATCGTCACCTGCCTCGACGGGCGCGGCGCCCGCGTCGGCTTGACGGCCAATTCGTTCAACGCGCTGTCGCTCGATCCGCCGCTGGTGCTGTGGTCGCTGCGGGTGTCGAGCGCCAGCATCGAAGCCTTCACCGCCGCCAGCCATTTCGCGGTCAACGTGCTGTCGGCCGGACAGATCGGCCTGTCGCGCCGGTTCGCCCGCCCTTCGAGCGCGAAATTCGACGAAGGCGAGTGGACGGACGGGCAGGGCGGCGCCCCCTCGTTGGCCGGCTGCGTGGCCGTTTTCGAATGCCGCCGGCACAGCCACCACCCGGCCGGCGACCACGTGTTGTTCATCGGCGAGGTCGAACGCATCGGCGGGTCGGCGGCGACGCCGCTGGTCTACCATGAAGGGCATTACCGGACGCTGCGCGAGCCGGATTGATGCGCGGCGGCGGCCGCCGCCACGGGCTTCGCAGCCGCCGGGCGGCATGCGGGTTGCCCGGGCCGGGACTTGAAAAAACTCCCCCGAACCGCACTTGCTTCGGAGTGCGAAAGGAATTTTCAAGATGCGACTCGACAAACTGACGACCGCGTTCCAGCAGGCTTTGGCCGACGGCCAGGGCGCCGCCGTGGCGCGCGACAACCCTTACGTGGAGCCGGCCCACGTGCTGGCGGCGATGCTGGCGCAGCCGGACGGCCCGCGGTCGCTGCTGGAGCGCGCCGGCGCGAACTCCGGCGGCCTGAAGGCCTCGATGGACACGCTGATCGGCGGTCTCCCGCAGGTGCAGGGCGCCGGCCAGGTGAGCGCCAGCCGCGACCTGCTCGCCTTGTTGCAGCACGCCGAAAAAGAGGCCGGCAAGCGCGACGACCAGTTCATCGCGAGCGAGATGTTCCTCGTCGCGCTGGCGGATTCGAAGACCGACATCGGCGGCATCGTCCGCGGCCACGGCCTCACCCGCAAGGCGCTCGAAGCCGCGATCGACGCGGTGCGCGGCGGCGCGGCCGTCGACTCGGCCGACGCCGAAGGCCAGCGCGAGGCGTTGAAGAAATACACGCTCGACCTCACCGAGCGCGCGCGCAAGGGAAAGCTCGATCCCGTGATCGGCCGCGACGACGAGATCCGGCGGGCGATCCAGGTACTGCAGCGGCGCAGCAAGAACAATCCGGTGCTGATCGGCGAGCCGGGCGTGGGCAAGACGGCGATCGTCGAAGGCCTGGCGCAGCGCATCATCGCCGGGGAGGTGCCCGAGACGCTGAAGAACAAACGCGTGCTCGTGCTGGACATGGCGGGCCTGCTCGCCGGCGCGAAGTTCCGCGGCGAATTCGAAGAGCGGCTGAAGGCCGTGCTCAAGGAGGTCGCCCAGGACGAAGGCCGCATCATCTTGTTCATCGACGAGATCCACACGATGGTCGGCGCCGGCAAGGCCGAGGGCGCGATCGACGCCGGCAACATGCTGAAGCCGGCGCTCGCGCGCGGCGAGCTGCACTGCATCGGCGCGACCACGCTCGACGAATACCGCAAGCACGTCGAAAAGGACGCCGCGTTGGAGCGCCGTTTCCAGAAGGTTCTGGTCGACGAGCCCACCGTCGAGGCCACCGTCGCGATCCTGCGCGGCCTGCAGGAGCGCTACGAAGTGCACCACGGCGTCGAGATCACCGATCCGGCGATCGTCGCCGCCGCCGAGCTGAGCCACCGCTACATCACCGACCGGTTCCTCCCCGACAAGGCCATCGACCTGATCGACGAGGCCGCCGCCAAGGTCAAGATCGAGATCGACTCCAAGCCCGAAGCGATGGACCGGCTGGACCGCCGCATGATCCAGCTCAAGATCGAGCGCGAGGCCGTGCGCCGCGAGACCGACGAGGCGTCGCAGCGGCGCATGGCGCTGATCGAGGAGGAAATCAATCGCCTCGGGCGCGAATACGCCGACCTGGAGGAGATCTGGACCTCCGAGAAGGCCGCCGCGCAAGGTTCGGCGCAACTGAAGGAAGAGATCGACAAGGTCAAGTTCCAGATCGAAGGCCTGAAGCGCAAGGGCGATTTCAATGCGGTCGCCGAGCTGCAGTACGGCAAATTGCCCGAGCTGGAAAAGCGGCTGGGAGAGGCGCAGGCGAGCGAGGCCGGCAAGACCAAGGCCGCCGGCGGGCCGCGCTTGCTGCGCACGCAGGTCGGCGCGGAAGAGATCGCGGAGGTCGTCTCGCGCGCCACCGGGATCCCGGTCTCCAAGCTGATGCAGGGCGAACGCGACAAACTGCTGCAGATGGAGGCGAAGCTGCATGAGCGCGTCGTCGGCCAGGACGAGGCGATCCGCGCCGTGTCGGATGCGATCCGAAGGTCGCGCGCGGGCCTGAGCGACCCGAACCGGCCGCTCGGTTCGTTCCTGTTCCTCGGGCCGACCGGAGTCGGCAAGACCGAGCTGTGCAAGGCGCTCGCGGGCTTCCTGTTCGACAGCGAGGATCACATGATCCGCGTCGACATGAGCGAGTTCATGGAGAAGCATTCGGTCAGCCGCCTGATCGGCGCGCCGCCCGGCTACGTCGGCTACGACGAAGGGGGGACGCTGACCGAGGCGATCCGCCGCAAGCCGTACAGCGTGCTGCTGCTCGACGAGGTCGAAAAGGCGCATCCGGACGTGTTCAACGTGCTGCTCCAGGTGCTCGACGACGGGCGCCTGACCGATGGCCAGGGGCGCACGGTCGATTTCAAGAACACCGTCATCGTGATGACCAGCAACCTGGGCTCGCACCTGATCATGCAGATGGCCGGGCAAGACGGCGAGCTCATCCGGGAGGCGGTGTGGGGCGAGGTCAAAGCCCATTTCCGGCCGGAATTCCTGAACCGCATCGACGAAACGGTGGTGTTCCACGCGCTGGGCCAGGCCGACATCGAATCGATCGCGAAGATCCAGCTGCGCACGCTGGAGGAACGTGTCGCGAAGATGGACATGAGGCTGGAAGTCTCCGCGGCCGCGTTGCGCGAGATCTCGAAGGTCGGGTTCGATCCGGTGTTCGGCGCGCGCCCCCTCAAGCGCGCGATCCAGCGCCAGATCGAGAACCCGGTCGCGCGGCTGATCCTCGAAGGCCGCTTCGGGCCGAAGGACGTGATCCCGGTCGATGTGAAGGACGGGGAGTTCGGCTTCGGGCGCGTGGTGCACTGACTTCGGCGGCGATGCGGGTGTGGAGCTCGCCGGGCGACGCGCGAATGGGAAGGATCCGACCGGTTCGTAGAATGGCCGTTACGATCGCCGACCGACGTCCACCGTATCCCCATGCCCGCATCGCCCGAATCCTCAAGCACCGAC